>CAURAS010000117.1:0-5506 GCA_963522865.1 uncultured Cardiobacterium sp. | reverse complement strand
TCAGGTCCTAGTGGGAGCAATCCCTTGGAGGTTCGAGTCCTCTTCTGGGCACCAGTTTTATGAGATAACCCCTTCCTTGCGAAGGGGTTTATTATTTGGGAATACAGTCAGAATACGCTAGGCATCCCCCTTTTGCGGTTTTGACGAGACTTCTATCCTTGACGACAACATCATCTAATGAAATCTTCCCTTCCCACTGCTGCACATAAAATCCGCATCATCGGCGGCAAGCACCGCGGGCGACGCATTGTGATTCCTGATCGCGAAGGATTGCGCCCCAGTCCCGATCGCGTGCGCGAGACACTATTCAACTGGTTGCAATGGGAAATCGCCGGGGCGCACGTGCTGGATGCCTTCGCGGGCAGCGGTGCGTTGGGTCTGGAAGCGCTGTCGCGCGGTGCGGCAAGCGTTCTTTTTGCCGACAACGATGTCGATAGCGTCGCCCGTTTGCGCGATTTGCTCGCCGAGTGGAAGGAGCCGCATGCACGGGTGCAGGCGGGCGATGCCTTCCACCTGTCGCCATCCACAGCACGTTATGACCTGATTTTTCTCGATCCGCCCTTCGCCGCCGACTTGCACGCACAGGCGGTCAGCCATTTCGTTAATGACAAATGGTTGAAAACGCATGGCAAGGTGTACGTGGAAATGCCGTTTCCACATGAAGAGCTGGCACTGCCGACTGGCTGGAACTGGTACCGGCAGGGAAGGGCAGGGCGCGTCTTTTTTGGTTTGCTGCACCGCGATTATGCCGACGAGGCCGCCGCATGACACGTATCGCCATTTATCCCGGCACGTTCGACCCGGTTACGCGCGGACATGAGGACATCATCCGCCGCGCCGGAGCGCTCTGTGACCGCCTTTACGTTGCTGTCGCCCGCGCCCATCACAAGCTGACGCTGTTTGATATTGAGGAACGGCTGGCGATGGTGCGCACCGTCTGCGCCGAGATGAATAATGGCTGCGAAATCGTGCCAGTCGCGTTTGAGGGACTTTTGGTCGAAGCCTGTCGCCAGTACGGTGCGACGATTATTGTGCGCGGCATTCGCAGCGTCGCCGATTATGAATATGAACATCAGCTTTCCGGCATGAATCGCCATCTGCTGCCGCAAGCAGAAACGGTTTTCCTGATTACTGCCGATCGCTATTCATTTGTATCTTCGAGCCTTATCCGCGAGACGGCGCGTCTAGGCGGTGATGTCGGCGAACTCGTGCATCCGAGCGTTAAGAAAAATTTAACTACTAAGGTTTGTACGCAAAGTTAAAGTTTGTGTATATTAGCGCCTGTCATTTTTGACGCTAACAACTTTAGGAGTTCATATGAAATCTTTGAAAATTGCTTCCATGGCTGCTATCGCTCTGATCGCTGCCGGTTGCGCCAGCCAGCCGAAAGTGGACGAAAACTCTGAAATCGCCGCTCTGCGCGCTGACATCGCTGAAGTTAAATCTATCGCGATGCAAGCCAACGAAAACGCTATGTTGGCTCGTCAACAAGCCCAGGAAAACAGCGAAAAAATCAACCGCACTTTCCGCGGCAAACAATACAAGTAAGCAACTGCCGAACGTATTCCGAAAAAAGCACCGTAAGGTGCTTTTTTCTTACCCGCGTTTTGCAGCGTGACATTTCCACTTCCCTTTTAGCGTCAAATCCGTACAATATGCCCTCTTTTCACACCCCTATTTGAGAGGAACATACATGTTAGCCATTCGACTCGCCCGTGGCGGTTCAAAAAAACGTCCTTTTTATCATATCGTTGCCACTAACAGCCGCAACGCCCGTGATGGACGTTTCATCGAACGCCTCGGCTTCTTCAACCCCGTCGCTAAAGGCCAGGAAGAAACCCTGCGCATCGAACTTGACCGTTACAACTACTGGGTCGGCGTCGGCGGACAAGCCAGCGATCGCGTCAAAAGCCTGGTCAAACAATACCAGCAACAGGCTTAATACGTGTCGCACGCCAGTGCTGACATCATCGTCGGTCGTATTGTTGGCGTACACGGCATTCGCGGGCAGGTGAAAGTCCATTCGGACTGTCGCCCCCGCGAATCGCTTTTTCAGTACCGTCAATTTACCGCCCGCCAGCCCGGTCGTCCGGACATCGCCCTGCAACTCTTGCGCGGGCAAACTTCCGGCAAAGGACTGGTCGCCGCTTTTGTGGGCATCAACGACCGCGACCAAGCACTGACGCTCGGCGGTTACACCCTCTACATCAGCCGCGACCAACTGCCTGCGCCGCCTGAAGGCGAATACTACTGGACCGACCTCATCGGTCTGCACGTCATAAACCGGCAGGGCATCGCCCTGGGCCACGTCAGCGAACTCTTTGAAACCGGCGCGAACGACATCCTCGTCGTCAAGGCCGACAACAACAAAGCGGAAATCCTCATCCCCTTTGTCCAGCCGCGTTACGTTGAAGCGATTGACCTCGAAAACGGCGTGATGCGCGTGGACTGGGAAAGCGAATGGTCGCAGGTCAGCGCAGACGACCGCGAATAACCCGTGCGCATTGACATCATCAGCATCTTCCCCGATCTCGTGCGCCACTGGTTTGAACAGGGCGTGGTCGGGCGTGCGCTCGGCAAAGCCGACGCACCTGCCCGTTTGCACTACTGGAACCCACGCGACTACAGCGAAGACCGACACCAGCGCGTTGATGACCGCCCCTTTGGCGGCGGCCCCGGCATGGTAATGCAATACGAACCGCTGGTGCGCACCGCTGCCGCGGTCAATGCCGACGGCGACAAACCGCTGCACATCTACCTCAGTCCGCAAGGCGCGACCTTCAACCATGAACTCGCCGCCGAACTCGCGCGCAAACCGCGCATCGCCCTGTGGTGCGGCCGCTACGAAGGCATCGACCAGCGCTTCATTGACGAACACATTGACGCCGAAATCTCCATTGGCGACTTTGTCCTCTCCGGTGGCGAAATCGCTGCCGCCATCATCATTGATGCCGTATTGCGCCTCATCCCCGGCGTTTTGGGTGATGCAGCTTCCGCCGTGGAAGACTCCTTCCACCACAAACTGCTGGATCATCCGCACTATACACGCCCGGAAAATACTGCTAAAATTCGCGCCCCTGAAATTCTGCTCAGCGGCAATCACGCGCTCATCGCCAGATGGCGCCTGAAACAGGCGTTGGGCAGAACTTTTTTGCATCGTCCCGACATCCTCAACCAACTTGAGCTCAGTGACGCGCAGCAAAAACTACTTAACGAATTTCTAACCGAACAGCATTTTGGAGAGCCGTCATGAGCAACATCATTGACACCCTGGAACAGGAACAATTCAAACAGAACCTGCCGAACTTCAACCCCGGCGATACCCTCGTCGTGCAAGTTAAAGTCCGCGAAGGCAACCGTGAACGTTTGCAGGCCTTTGAAGGCGTGTGCATCGCCAAACGTAACCGTGGCATTGGCTCCTCCTTCACCGTGCGTAAAATCTCTCACGGCGAAGGCGTTGAGCGCGTTTTCCAAACCCACAGCCCGCTCGTTGATTCCATCACCGTTAAACGCCGTGGTGACGTGCGTCGTGCTAAACTCTACTACCTGCGTGGCCTCGAAGGTAAAGCAGCACGTATCACCGAAAAACTCGACACCAAAAAAAGTGCCTGACCGGCATCTTTTGAGCGCGGACGCGCAACACCTCATCAAACAAATCGCTGCCCTCGGACAAAAAACCGGGGCAGCGATTTTGTCGTTTTACGGGCAGCCAGAGCGCTACCACATCCAGCAAAAAAGCAATCACACCCCGCTCACCGCCGCCGACCTCGCCGCGCATGAACTCCTCGTGCGCGAACTGCCGCGCATCGTTGATCTGCCCTGTCTGAGCGAAGAATCCGACGCCGCCGTGCACCACAACCCGCCGGACGATTACTGGCTGATTGACCCCATTGACGGCACACGCGAATTTATCGAAAACACCGGCCAGTTCTGCATCGCCATTGCCCGCATTCGGCAAGGGCGGCCAACGCTCGGCTTCATCTACGCCCCGGTCAGCGGCGACTACTGGTACGCCCTGCGCGGTCAGGGCGCGTACAAAACAGACACGAACGGCAACACCCGTCGCCTGCATTGCCGCCCCGCGCCATCACCGCTCACCATCATCACCGCGCGTATGCATATTGGCAAACGCATGCGCGATTACCTTACTCGCAACTTTGGCGATTACCAGCACATCTGCCGCGGCAGCGTGCTTAAATTCTGCGCTATTGCCGAAGGCGAAGCCGACCTCTACCCCAAACTATCGCCAACCACCAGCCAATGGGACATCGCCGCCGGCGACATCCTCCTGCATGAAGCGGGCGGCGGTCTGCGCCTGCTCGGCAACCATCTCGCGCAATACGGCGGCAGCGACACGCTCAACCCGCCCTTTCTCGCTTACGGCGCCGGTTTTGACGAAGCGGCGTTACAGCGCTATTTCACGGCGATGCAGGCGGCGCTTGCCTGATTCCCGCTCCACATACACCGTAGCACTCGGTGGTGTAACCTCAATTCGGGAAGCATCTAAACCGTTTTATCCCTGCTATATCAGAATGTCATGCAGCGATGCTTTCTCCAATATGCCTTCATATTCGCGCTTTGTCTAACTTTACCCTCGCGCAATCCTTCCCGTGGCTGCACTATTGCGCACTTGCATGGCACCTTGCGAAGGCGTCAGTTTCGTGGACTTCACACCACTACTTCATTGGTGGGATTGGTTTTTGTCGATAAGAGATATTTGAGTAGGGCGCTGCAGAAAAGAAGGTTGAAGAGGAGGATATCCGCTTGGTCACCAGCATGAAAAAAGGAGATGAAGAATAAACCTGAATATTCGACATTTGCGCTTTGCTGAATCGAAACAGTGATAGATGAGTTAAAGCATCTGATGCAAGTAGAGTACTCCCGTCACCGCTCATATACAAGAGTCATGATGAACTTGCTGTCGGGGCGGATAGCGTATTGCTGGTGCCCAAAAGTCGTGCGCCCATTTTGCTGCATTGGCGTATATTCCGTAGTCTATTGAATTCGCTTATTAAAAATATGATACCTATTCCGAACTGAAATTTGGATATGTATAGCGATACTCACAAAGTCTCATACAAGGGTGCGTCTTGCACCAAATCGTTCTCTCCTCCGGCGGAGGGAGCCTAACCTGCACGTTCGCAGAACGAAGCTAATGGCAAATAGTCCTATGCATTCTGGGGAGCGCACCTCATGGGAGTGCATGGAAACGGCGCGAGTTGGGGGCAGATACGCCCTTCATCCCGCCCATGCTACGCGTACGCCCGGCGGCGTGAAGATGACGCCGTCGCCGCTGTGCCAATGCACACTTGCGTTTTCTGCCGCCAGTGCGTTGCGTGCGGCGCGGGCGACAAAGGGGGGTAACGCCATGCCCTCTGCCGGCCAGCGCAGTCCTTGGTAGTGCAGCCCTTGTAATGGCGTCAGCGCAAACAGGTAGTGTCCTAAAATGTATGCTGGTAAGCGACGGGCAAACAAAAAGCAACGGAGACACAGTATATTTGAGTTG
>CAURAS010000116.1:0-5549 GCA_963522865.1 uncultured Cardiobacterium sp. | reverse complement strand
GCCAGCATGCTGCGCGCGTGTTCGCGGCTGGTGTCGCTGTCGGCGCTGCCGAGCATGCGCGCGATTTCGGTGATGCGCGCGCTGTCGTCGAGTGCGGTAACGCGCGTTTGGGTTTGTTTGCCGTCGCTGTGTTTTTCGATGCGGTAGTGCGCGTCGGCGTAGGCGGCGACTTGCGGCAGGTGGGTGATGCACAGCACTTGCCGGCTTTGTCCGAGGGTGTGCAGCAGGCGGCCGACGGTGTCGGCGATTTCGCCGCCGATGCCGGTGTCGATTTCGTCGAAGATGATGGTCGGCGGCGGGGTCGGGGTTTCGTCGAGGCAGGCGACTTCGATGGCGAGGCTGACACGCGAGAGTTCGCCGCCGGAGGCGACTTTGGCGAGCGGTTGTAGTGTCTGGCCGGGATTGGCGCAGAGGGTGTAGGTGATGTCGTCGTTGCCGTGTGCGGCCGGACGCGCGGCGGGCTGGACGTCAATGGCGAAGGTGGCTTTTTCCATGCCGAGTTGGCGTATCCATTGTTCGACGTCGCGCGCGAGTGCCGGCGCAGCTTTTTGTCGCGCGGCGCTCAGGGCGGCGGCTTTGGCATGGTAATCGGCTTCGGCTGCCTGGCAGGCAGCCTCTAGTTCGCTGCCGCTTTGGTTTTTTTGGGCGAGTGTCTGGTGTTCGGCGGCGAGTGTTTGCCAGTGCGCGGGCAGTTGTTCGGGGTCGATATGGTGTTTGCGGGCGAGTGCGTGCAGGGCGCTCATTCGCGCTTCGGTTTCGGCGAGCGCTGCGGGGTCGTGTTCGATTTTGTTGAGTTGTTTGGCGAGGCTGTCGCTGGCTTCATTGAGGTACACGGCGCTTTGTTCGAGGAGTTCGGCGGTTTCGCGGTAGTTGTCGTGGATGGCGGCGAGGTGTTCGGCTTCGCGCTGGGCTTGGCGCAGGGCGCTTTGCAGGTTGTGTTCGCCGTCGCTGAGTTGGTCGGCGAGGCGGTTACCGCTGGCGAGGATTTGGTCGGCGCTGGCGAGCAGGGTTTGTCGCGCGGCGAGTTCGTTAAATTCGCCGTCTTGCGGCGCGAGTTGTTCGATTTCGTCGAGTTGGTAGGCGAGCAGAGCAAGGCGTTCTTCGTCGCTGGTACGCGCGGTTTGCCAGGCTTCGCGCTCTTTTTCGAGGTGTTGCCAGTGGCGGTAGGCGTCATAGCAGGCGGTGAGGAGGTCGCGGTGGTTGGCGTAGCGGTCGAGGCGGCGGCGTTGTTCGTCGTTTTTGAGCAGCGCCTGGTTGTGGTGCTGGCCGTGGATGTTCACCAGGGTGGCGGCCAGGGTTTTGAGTTTGCTGCCGGTCACGCTTTGGTCGTTCACCCAGGCTTTGCTGCCACCGTCGCGCAGGGTGCGGCGGATGTGGATTTGCCCGGGGTTGTCCGGGTCGTCGAGGCCGTCTTCGGCGAGCGCCTGCTGGTGTGCGGCGCTAAGCGCGCTGAAGGTGGCGCTGACGGTGGCGCGCTCCTGGCCGTGGCGGATGGTGCTGGCGTCGGCACGTTCGCCGAGGACGAGGCCGAGGGCGTCGATGAGGATAGATTTGCCCGCGCCGGTTTCGCCGGTCAGGACGTTGTAACCGGGACGGAAGGGAATTTCGCTGTGTTCGATGATGGCGATTTGGTCGATGGTGAGTTGTTCGAGCATGGCTTATCCGTGGCTGTCTTCGGGGGCGATGCCCCAGTTGAGTTTGGCGCGCAGGCGGTCCTGGAAGTGGTAGTTTTCCGGGTGCAGCACCGGCAGCGGGATGCCGGCGCGGATGGTGATGCGGTCTTTTTGCAGCAGGCGGTGTTGTTGTTGGCCGTCGATGCTGAGCTGTGCGCCGCTGCTTTTCGCGCCGGGGGTAATGGTAATCGGGCTGTTGGCGTCAATGACGACCGGGCGCTGGGTGAGGGTGTGCGGGCAGATGGGGACGACGAGGCTGACCGGCAGGTTCGGCTCGATGATGGGGCCGCCGGCGGCGAGGGCGTAGGCAGTGGAGCCGGTCGGGGTGGCGATGATCAGGCCGTCGGCGCGGTAGTGGCTGAGGAAGCGGTCGTGGTTATAGACGTCAAGCTCGATCATTTGCGCCTTGCTGCTGCGGATGACGGCGTCGTTGATGGCGAGGTGTTCGGCGCTGCCGTCGCGGCCTTCGATGGTGACGCGCAGGGTGTGGCGCGGTTCGCAGTGGTAATGGCCGGCGAGGATGCGGTCGAGCTGGTCGGCCAAGTCATCCAGGGTGAGGTCGGCGAGAAAGCCGAGGCGGCCGGTGTGGATGCCAATCAGCGGGATTTGCCGGTCAATGAGCGCGCGGCTGGCGTAGAGGAAGGTGCCGTCGCCACCGATGACGATGCACAAATCAACGTCGTCCCAGGCGCTAATCGGCCGCGCGGCGGGGCTGGTTTGGTATTCGGGCGGCACGGTGTCGGGGTCGAGGCTGTAACGCAGGCCGCATTGTTCCAAAACGGCGACGGCGCGCGCAAGGGCATCCTGCACGCGGATAGCGCCGAGTTTACCGATGATGCCGATGTGGCGGAAGGTCTGGGGCATGGCGTTGCGGAGGTTGAAAAACGCGCATTATACGCAGGTTAGGGTTTTGGCGAGGCTTGCCCGGCAGCGGAAAATCAGCGGGCAAAGCGGCGGGAAACGCGGTAGAATGCGCCGCATGAAAAAGCCTTGCTGCGGCAAGGCTTTTTCTTATGTAAAACACCAATATACAGAGAGAAATCACATGGTTGCAAAAATCCCCATGACCCGGAAAGGCGAGCAGGCCATGCGCGCCGAACTGGAAAAACTGAAAAGCGAAGACAGGCCGCGCGTGATTGAGGCGATTGCCGAGGCGCGGGCGCACGGCGACCTCAAGGAAAACGCCGAATACCACGCGGCGCGCGAGCAGCAGGGCTTTATCGAAGGCCGCATCCGCGAGCTGGAGCACAAACTGAGCCACGCCAACGTTATTGACGTTACTACCCTGGCGCAAAACGGCAAAGTCGTCTTCGGCACCACCGTCGAGCTGGAAGACAGCGACAGCGGCGAAGAAATGGTCTATAAAATCGTCGGCGAAGACGAAGCCGATATTAAAGCCGGGCTCATTTCCAATACCTCGCCGATTGCCCGCGCATTACTCGGCAAAGAAGAAGGCGAGACCGTTGAAGTCACCATTCCCGGTGGCCGCAAAATGCTGGAAATCCTTGCGGTGCGTTACGAGGAATAATTTATCTATAAAAAACCCGCTTTAACTGCGGGTTTTTTATGGCCGGAGGGAAAATGGACGATTACGAGAAACTAAAATACGTCGCCCTGGGATTATGGGGATTGTCATTATGTCTGCCGGGTTATCAAACCACTGGCGCAGTCGGCACCTGGTATGGCGGCATGATTTTATTACTCGCGCCCATCGCCTTTCTGCAACCACTGGCGAGCCTCGCCCTCTATGCCAACATACCCTTCTGGCTGGCGCTCATCCTGCGCGACGGCAAAGCGTCCATTATCCTCATGTGGCTCATGGTCATCCCGCTCTTCTTTATGGACAGCATTGCCGAACCGGATTTTTTCAGCCCTTCCTTTTATGAATATTTCACCTTAGACGCACGCTATCCTATTATCGCCTGGGGCTGGGGCGCCGTATTGTGGCTCTTATCCTTTTTTGTATTGACTTACGCCCGTTTGCTACGCGACAAGCCCGATAGCAAAAACCGCGCCCGCCATCTCGGCTGGCGTTGCGCCGCGCTATTGATACTTTGCGCTACGCTGCACCTCTGGCAATTCAGCCAATTAAATGACGCGCAAAAAGCGCGGCTTGGTTGGGGCATGGCATTTGCCACGGCAAATATTGACATGCCACCCTCTCACAACCCCGCACCCGGCTACTGAATTTATACATACACATCGAGCGCTCAGGTGTATGTAAATCCTGCCATCGCCAAAACATCGGCCATCGTTTACCATTGCCGCCCCGTTCCAAACCCTCATTCCCATGCTGCGCCGCCTCGGCAAAACCCTCGCCGCCCTCCTCGTCCTGCCGCTTGCCTACCTGCTCGCAGCCTGCGTGCTGGGCAACATCGTGCGCGAACCGCAGCGCCACGGCGCGCACGCCATCACCATTTACTTGCTCGACAACGGCGTGCATACCGACCTCGCTCTGCCGCTTGCCAACGACACCTTCGACTGGACAGGCGTCATCAACCCCAATGATGCGCGCGACCTGCGCTTTTTTCCCACCTACGTCGCCTTCGGCTGGGGCGACCGCGCCTTCTACCTGGAAACGCCGCAATGGCGCGACCTGAAACTGACAACCGCCTGGAACGCCATCAGCGGTCAGGGCGCAACCGTCATCCACGCCACCTACCTGCCCCCGCTACGCGCGAGCGCAAACAGCATCGCCATCACCGTCAGCCTAGAGGAATATCAAGCGCTTGCCGCCAGCATCCGCGCCAGTTTTCAGCAGGATGACAATGGCCGCGCCCGCGCCATTGGTCGTGCCTACGGCGACAACGATGCCTTCTATGCAGCGCGCGGTAGTTATAGCCTCTTTGCCACCTGCAACAGCTGGACGAACCGCCAGCTCAAAGCTGCCGGACTGAAACATGTGCTGTGGACGCCCTTCGCGCATCACCTCATGCAAGCCTACCGATGAAGACCTGCCTCGCCCGCCGCCTGCAAACCCTCGCCTGGCTGACGCTCGCCGCGCTCGCCATTGGTCAGTTGGGCACGCTGCACTGGTTTGCCGAGCTGTTCAGCCACTTCGTGCCGCATTACGCTGCCATCTTTGCCCTCGCCGCACTCTGCCTGCGCCATAGAAAAAAACCCCTCTCCCGCTGGGAGAGGGGGAGGGGTGAGGGCGAACGCTGCACTATAAACAACCAATTTATATGGCTTATTTCCCAAAACAGCTATTATTTTTGGATAACTTTGACCGTAGCGCTCACCGTCTGGACGCTTTGGCCACCCGTCCTTGACCCGCCGGACCGCGCCGCCACGCGCGTTATCTGGTACAACGTCAATCTCAACAACCGCGACGCCGCTGGCGAAAGCGCCCGCCTTATCGCAGAGAACGCCGACATCATAGCCCTTGCCGAAATCCAGCTGCGCGACCCCGGCTGGCAAGCGCTACGTCAGCATTACCCGCACGGCTGCGCGCATGAAGACAGCAGCCCGTTCGCCCTCGCCGTTTTCGCGCGCGAACCGCTCGCCGCCTGCGACATCTTCTTTCCCGCCGAATACCCCGCCATCCGCGCCGTGCTCCCCGACGGTCGCGTCCTCTACGCCGCCCACCCGCCGCCACCGATTAACGCCGACCTTGCGCGCGCTCGCATCGCCTATTTGCGACACCTCGCCGACCGCCTCGCCATCGAAAACAGCGCCCTACTCGTGGGCGATTTGAACAGCAGCCCGTACTCGCCGCATTACCGCGCCCTCTTGCGCGACGCCGACCTACGCGCCACCACCCGCAACATACTGCCCACCTGGTTGCCGCTCGGACTCAACCTCGACCACGCCCTCGTCCGCCACGGACAGGCCCACAGCAGCGCCCTGCCGTGGCATACCTCCGACCACCGCCCG
>CAURAS010000115.1:0-5550 GCA_963522865.1 uncultured Cardiobacterium sp. | reverse complement strand
AGCGCCGAGGTTTTGGTGAAGCCGCCCGGTTCGATGCGGCGCACGCGGGCGTCGAGGTCGTCGCCGCCCCAGTGGCGGATGTGGGCGCGGGTGCCGGGGGTGAGGCGCACGGCGTCGGCGGAGAGGATGTCGGCTTCGATTTCGAGTTGTGCCGGGTCGCCTATTTCCATCAGGAGTTCGCCCGCGGCGATGGGGGTACGGCTTTGGTGTTGGCGTTTGGTGATGACGCCGGTGATGGGCGCGGTGACGGCGACGGCGGTCACGCCAGCATCGCTATGGCTTGCCAGCAGGGCGCGCGCGGATTGGACGCGGGCGGCGGCGACTTTTTCTTCGGCCTGGGCAGCGGCGAGGTTGGCGCTCGCGCTGTCGCGCCGGGCGCGCGCCTGGTCGAGTTGTTCGCGGCTCGCTGCCTGGGCTTTGACCAGCGGTATGAGGCGCTGGTGTTCTTTTTGCGCGAGGGTGTGGGCGCTTTTGGCAGCGGTGATGCGTTGGCGGGCGGCGTCCAGCGCGGCTTCGGCGCCGTGCAGGTCGGCTTCGGCTTGTTCGCGGCTGCGCGCGTCGAGCGGGTTGGCGCTGGCGGGTTCGATTTCGGCGAGTGTTTGGCCGGCGCGCACGGTGTCGCCCGCTTGTAGGGTGATACGGCGCAGGGTGCCGGAGACGGGCGCGTGGATGTGGTAGCGGTTTTTTAGGCGGGTGCGCCCTTCTTCGCTGTAGGTTTGCTGGAGGTCGCGCGGGCTGGCGGTGGCGCTGGCGATGAGGGTTTGTTCTTCGCGCAGGGCGAGGTGTGCCAGGTAGGCGACGGCAGCGGCGAGGGCGAGCCAGGTGAGGGTTTTGCGCATGGGTTACTCCCTTGTTTTCAGGACTTCGATGAGGTCAAGGCGGCGCAGTTGGCGCGCGATGATGAGGGCGGAGAGGACGGCGCTCGCGAGCGTGGTCAGGGTGGCGATGGCGTAGGCGGCGGGAGCGATGATGACGGGCATGCGGTAGATGTCGTTTTGTAGTCCCTGGGCGAGGCCGTAGATGAGGCTGTAGCCGCAGGCGACGCCCAGCGGCAGCGAGGCGAGGACGAGGATGTGCATTTCGCCGAGGAGGATGTAGCGCACTTCGCCGTGGCTGAAGCCGAGGACGCGCAGGCTGGCGAGCTCGCGGCTGCGTTCGGAGAGCGCCATGCGCATGGTGTTATAAACGACGCCGATGTTGACGATCATCCCCATGAAGACGGCGATGATGCTGAAGGTGCCGCCGACGCGGGCAATCATGTCGCGGAAGGCGTTGATGGCACCGCGGCGGGTGCTGGCGGCCATGACGCGCGGGCGGTCGTTGAGTTCGCGCTGGATGCGGTTCACGGCTTCGGTGTCGGCGGTGAGCAGCGCGCTGTTGATGCGTTCGTCGCCAAGGAGGCGGTTCAGGGTGGGCAGGGTCATGTAGGCGCTGTTGCCGGAGAGGGCATAGACGGTTTGTACGACCGGCACTTGCACGGTTTTGCCACGACCGTCGAGGATTTCAACCCAGACGCGGTCGCCGACGCGCACGCCGAGCCAGTCGGCAAAGTAGTCGCCGAGGATGAGGCCGCCGGGTTGCAGGGGTTGCGGGCGCAGGTTGGCGTTGATGAGGTGGCGCATTTGGCTGTGTTCGCCGATGCCTTCGAGGATGAGGCGCTTCTGCCGGTTGTCGTGGGCGACGCGCACCGCCACGCTGCGCTGGCCTTCGGCCGCTTGTACGCCGCGCATCGCCGCCAGTTCGTAGAGAGCGCGCGGCGGCGCGTCTTCGATGAAGCTGACGCTGATGTCGTGCTGCTGCGCGAGATAGTTTTCCACGCCGATCATGTAGTTGATTGAGCCGCGCTGGAAGTTGCCGACGACGACGATGCCGCCCGCCGCCGCCAGCGCGATGATGGCGAACAGTGCCTTGCCGGGACGGCGCTCCAGTTGGCGCCAGATCATGCGCGTCGGTTGGCTGAAATAGCGGGCGAGGCCGAGGCGCTCTAGCAGGGTACGGCGGAAGCGGTCGGGCGCGGGCGGGCGCATCGCCTGGGCGACGGGTTCGCGCGCGGCGATATAGACGGCGCGTCCGCTGCCGAGGAGCGCGGCGAGCAGGCTGACCACCGCCCCCACCGCGACGGTTTGCGGGTCGAGGCGGAATTGCAGATAGGGGAAGTGGAAGTTGATTTGATAAAGCGCGGCGAGGCGCTGCCCCAGCCACACGCCCGCCGCCGTGCCGAGAATAACGCCGGCGAGGCAAATCAGGCTGACGATGAGGCCGTAATGCGCCGCCACCTGCGCCGTGCGGTAGCCAAAGGCCTTGAGAATGGCGACCTGGTCGCGCTGCATGCTGATCAGGCGCTTGAACACCATATTGAGCAGGAAGGCGGCGACGGCGAGGAAGATGGCCGGGAACATCCAGGTCAGGGTCGCTAACTGGCGGAATTCTTCGTGCAGCATGCGGTGCGACACCTGCTCCATGCGGTCGGTCGCGCCGGTCGTGCCATAGCGGGCGAGGAGGCGGTCAATGGCGGCGATGACCGTCTGCGCGTCCGCACCGGGGGCGAGGCGGAACGTCGCCTCGTTGAACGCGCCCTTCATGTTGAGCGCGGCGGCAAGCGCCCGCTCCGGCAACCACAGCACCGTGTAGCGCAGGTCATCGGGGAACATCGCGCCGGGGCTGATGAGGTAAAGGTGTTCGGCGGAGGTCGCCGTGCCGACGATGGTGAAGCGTTGTTGTCGCCCGTAAATAATGGCTTGCAGCGTGTCGCCCGTTTGCAGGCCGTGCGCTTTGGCAAACGCCGTGCCGATGACGATTTCGCGCGTCGTCCCCGGCGCGGGCAGGCGGCCGCTTTGTAGAAACAGGCGGTTTTGCCGCGGGATGCCATCATCCGGTAGCGATTGCACCCGCGCTTCCGCCGGTTCGGCAAAACCGTCGAGCGACAACTTCGCGCCCGTCACCAGCCGCGCCTCAACTTCGGCAACGCCGGGAATCTCGGCGAGCCGCGCCAGCATCGTCTGCGGCACACGCTTCGCCTGCACCCAGACCTCCGAAAAGCGCGTCTCGCGGTAAAACGCATCGCGCGTACCGCGCAGCGACAACAGCGTCGCCTGCGCCATCACCAGCATGGCGATGCCGGAGGCAATCACCAAAGCAATGGCGAGTGCCTGGCCGCGCATCCGCCACAAATCACGCAAGGCTTTACGGTGCAGGGCTTTCATCTCACCACTCCAGCTCACTGGCGGCAAGCGGGCGCTCATTCACCGCCTCGCGCACGATTTGCCCGTCCTGCATCCACAACACCCGCTGCGCCATCTTCGCGATGTCGGCGTTGTGGGTGATGATGACCGTGGTCGTGCCCATCTCGCGATTGACGGTGGCGAGCGCTTCCAGCACCCGCACCCCGGTCGCAGAATCCAGCGCGCCGGTTGGCTCATCGCAGAGCATCACCACCGGCCGCTTGGCAATGGCGCGGGCAATCGCCACCCGCTGCTGTTCGCCGCCAGAAAGCTGCGCCGGGAAATGATCCAGCCGCCCCTCCAGCCCGACCAGCGCCAGCGCTTCGGCAGGCGGCAGCGGATGCGGCGCAATCTCCGTGACAATCGCCACATTCTCGCGCGCCGTCAGGCTGGGAATGAGGTTATAGAACTGGAAGACAAAGCCGACGTGTTCGCGGCGGAAGCGGGTCAGACGCGCATCATCGGCGTGGCTCAAATCCTCGCCGTGATACCAGACCTCGCCCGAAGACGGTGTATCCAGCCCGCCGAGGATATTGAGCAGCGTTGATTTGCCGCTGCCGGAGGGGCCGAGCATCACCACGAACTCGCCCTGATACAGCTCCAGGTCAATGCCGCGCAGCGCCCGCACTTCCACATCGCCCATGCGGTACACCTTGGTCAGCCCGCGCGCGCGGAAAATCACCTCAGTCGCCTTACTTTCGGACATGTGTACTCCTTCACAAAAACCGTAGCGGCATTGTAGCGAAAAAAGGGCAGGTATCGCGTGCAGGTTTGGCAGTTTACATACACCTGAGCGCTCGAGGTGTATGTAAATGGGGGAGGATTAGATAACGGGGGCTGCCATCTAACCCCACCCCGGCGCTCCCACGAGGGAAGGCGCAGCGTGAGGAGCCGTCAGGACGAAGTCCGTAACCACCCGCATAACAGATAGGGCGGTTACGCTACGCTAACCGCCCCTACCAGGCTGAACGGTAATTTACATACACCTGAGCGCTCGATGTGTATGTATATTGGTTCAGGCGAGTGCCTGCTGGATGGCGTAGCGCAGGTAGGCTTGCGGCAGGGTGAGTTTTTCCAGGCGCTGGTAGTAGGCGTTGATGGCGTCCAGCAGCGCTTTGCGGTAGGTGGCATCCAGTCCGCGCAGGTTTTCCAGATGGCGGCAGAGTTGCAGGCCGGTTTTGGTGTCAGCGGTATCGAGCGGGGTGTGCGGCGGGGCGTCTATCGGCAGGCTGTTTTTGTGCAGGCGCTGGTAGTTTTCTTCGGGCGTGTCGTCGTCCGGGGCGTCGCTGATGAGGTAGTCGTAAAGGTAGGTGATGGCGTCGCGGTGGTCGCGGTAGTTGGTTTCGCCACCCGCCGGGCGGCGGCTGGCACGCCAGCAGAGGTAGGCGGCGAGTTCGTAGCGGCTGAGGTGTTTGTCGAGTTTGATGAGGCGCTGGATGTGTTGTTCGAGGGTGTTTTTTTCAGTTTCGCTGAGGGTGGCGGTCGCGCGGGTGAGGTGGCCGAGCAGCGGGATTTGTGCGAGTGGTGCGGTGTGTTCGATGGTGCTCAAGGCGTTGCGCGCGGCGTCGAGGGTCTTCAGCGGGATGACGCGGTTTTGTTCGATGTCGAAGGGGCTGGCGCCACTGTGGTAGATGTAGAGGGCGATGAGCGCGGCAGCGGCGTCCACGGGCGCGGGGAAGTGTTGCGCGGCAAGGGTGCGGTCGAGGCTGAGGAGCGGGTAGGTGGCGGTGCTGGCAAGCGCGCTTTTGCCGCGTTGGACGGGGTCGGTTTCGTAGTGGTCGCGCGCTTGTTGTTGGATGTCGAAGAGGAGGGCGTCGAGTTCGCGTTCGCTGACGTCGCCGCCGCCCCAGGTTTGGATGCGTTCGCGCAGTGGCGGATGGGTGCGCAGCAGGCGGTTTTGTGCGCTTTGGTAGTAGATGAAGTAGATGTGGGCGCGGTCGCGCGGCGGACGGATGAGGCGGATGCCGTTGTGTTGTAGGGCGAGGGCTTTTTTGAGTGCGCCGATGAGGGCGTCCGGGTGGCGGGTGTATTGGACGGCGCGGGCGTCCGCCATGTGTTCGCGCTGGCGCGAGAAGGCGGCTTGCAGCAGGCGGCCGCAGAGGTAGTGGATGCTGCCGAAGAGGGCGAGGATGCCGCCGGTGTAGTTGTAGCCGTGTTCGTTGCTGAGGAGGCCACGCAGGTCGAAGAGGTTGGCTTCGGGCGCGGTGTGGATGCGGTCTTGCTGGTTTTGCCATTCGCTGATGGTGTAGTAGCCGTGCAGGATGGCGGTGAGTTGGCTGTAGAGGGCGAGGTCGCCGTTTTCGATGTGGCCGTATTCGTGGGCGATGAC
>CAURAS010000114.1:0-5632 GCA_963522865.1 uncultured Cardiobacterium sp. | reverse complement strand
TGGAGCGATTTCAGCGGCTACACCCTGACACGTAACGGCAACACCTTCGTCAACAGCCAGTTCGGCAAAGGCGTGACCGTCAATACCGCCTCTGTGCCGAGCGGATTTGCCGAATTTCCCGCGCAAATGACGATGAACAGCAAAAATGGCCGCGGCACTACGGAAAACGTTACCGTCCGCTCCTATCAGGGCTTCCATTCCGGTATCTTCGCCATTAACCCCCCGTCCGGCGGCGTGCTCAGCCGCTTGGAAGTCGCTGAATCCGGCTTGCCCTATTTCAACCCGACGCAAAACCTGCCCAGCGCTGGCAAAGCAACCTACAGCGGCCGTGCCTTTGATGCCAATCCGGCGCACGATGCCACGCTGCGCTACACCATTGATTTTGGCGCACGCCGCGGTTCGGGCGAAATCAGCGCCTCAAGCGGGCTGGGACGCATGACACTGCATGACGCGCCCATTACCCATTTCACCGCAGACAATAGCGCGTTTGGCACGATGCCCGCCTACGGCATTGAAGGCCGCCGCACCCTGGACGGCAGCAAGGCATCCGGCAGTTATACACTCGGTATTGCCGGGCCGAATGCCGAAGAAATCGTCGGCTGGGCGGATATTGAGGGGGATAATGAGCTGAGCCTCCACGGCACCCGCGGCGAAATTGCCAAATAACGCCCGCTGGCTTGCAAAAAGAATCCCGCCATTGGCGGGATTTTTTTTCCCTACCACATCCCCGCCGCGCGTAGCGCCTCGTCTTCGGGGAGCGGGGTGAGGGCGCTCGCGTGCGTGCTGTATTGCGGCGGCGGTTCGGGGACGGCAGGGCGCGATGGCTCGGCGTCGTTTTTCAGCAGGGGCTCGCCGGGGTCGAGCAGTTGGCGCAACTCGTGTTGCAGTGGCGCTTTCGGTGTGACGCCGGACGGGGTGTAGCTGAAGGATTCGACGCTGATGTGCTGCGGTTGCGCCTTGTGCCAGCCGGGCGCGTCGTAACTGTACGTCCAGAAATTGAGGTGGATTTGTTGTTTGTCGGCAGCGGGGATGTTTTCCGTACTGGAGACCTGGTGCAGGGTTTTGCCGCTTGCGGGGTCGCTCACCGTCCAGGTGATGCGCTCGGGCGCCCAGTCCATGCGGATGGTGGCGCGGTTGAGGTCGTCCGGCCAGGCGTAACTGGGGCGGACTTTGATGGCGTCGTCAGTCGGCCAGTAGGTGAAGAGGCCTTGCAGGGCGCTGCCGCCCCAGCGCGAGATTTCGATGGCATCCAGTTCGCGGTGACCGGGGATACTTGGTTTTGCCCATTCGTAGGTGAAGAAGCCGAAGACGGTATAGGCGTCGAAGCGGCTGAAGTCGGCAGCAACGGTGAGCTGGTAACTGCCGTAGCCCATCGCCTCGCTGCTAGATATTTGTGCGGCGACCGGGCTTTCGCCGCTGGTGTTGGTGAGGTGCATGTCGAGGGTGTCGCCGCGTAGTTGGATGTTGTCGCGCGACCATTCGCCGCTTTTTTGTGGCGCGCCCGGCGCCCAGTCGGTATCGCGCGCGAACCAGTCCACGCCTGCCCAGGTGAAGGTTTTTTCGTCGAAGGTGTTGGTAAAGGGTGGCGCGCTTGCGGCTTCGCCCGCGGCAGCGGTCGGCAGGCTGTCGCGGCTTTCATGATGGCCGAGGCCGTCGGTGTAGCTGGCGCGGACGCTGATGGTTTTACCGATATCGGCGCTGCCGAGGGTGTAGTCCGCGCCGCTGCCGATGGTTTCGCCACCGGCCAGCCATTGGTAGTGGACGTCGCCCATGCCGTCGGCATCCGCGAGGCTGTTGCTGGCGTGGATGGTTGCGCCCGCCTGGATTTTGCCGCTGATGGTAACGGCGCCGGTCGGGGCGTGGTTCGCCGAATTTGCCGCATCGGCGACAGCCAGCGGTGCGCTCTGCGGGCTTTCTTCGTACCGCGCGGTGTCGCGGTAATGCGCCTGCACGCTGATGGCTTTGCCCGCATCTGCCGCGGTCACGGTGTAGGTTTTGCCGTTCGCCCCGGCGATGGGCTGTCCATTGGCCAGCCACTGGTAGCGCACGTCTGCTGGGACGCCATCGGTATCATATACTTCGGCGGTGAGCGTCGCGCCGGGTTTCGCCGCTCCGCGAATGCTGACGCTGCCGGGCTGGTTAGGTGCCGGCGGTTGTGGCGTCGGCGGTTGCGGTGTCGGTGGTTGTGGTGTCGGCGGTTCGGGTGATGGCGCAGTTTGGGCCACGTGATGGTCATGACGCCCCGTCAGCGCTGCGCCGCCGGCTATCAGGCCGACGCCGCCGATGAGCGCAAGCGGTGCGGGAGAGGGCGCATCACTCATCATTTCAGCGGCAAGGCTGTGTTCCGGCGCGAGGTTGAGCGGGTAACGCTGCATCCCACTGCCTGCTTGCAGGCCAATGAGCGCACCCTGGCCGCGACTGAAATAGTGGGTGATGATGAGGTCGGTGTCGTCGCTGAAGGAGACGCGCAGCGCGTCGCCTGCACGGGCGGTACGTAGGGTCGGCGGTGCGAAGCCGGTCGTTTCGTCGTTGAATTGGTAGTAGGCGCCCGCCGTCGCGTCAATGGTGAGCGGGGTGGCGGCGGACGGATCGATGTCGAAGAGATCGAGCGTGTTGCCACGGCGGTCTTTCACGATAAGGGTGATGGGGTTGTGCATTTCTTTGTTGTTTATTCATAGGGGGTTAGAGGCCTCCGGAATGGTGGCCGGAAGCTGTGTATTAGCATCGGCCTTGCCAGCATGAAGTTTTAAGGTAATTGTAATGTTGTCAGCACAAAAGCCTGTTTAGCCGCGTGGTTGTCGCTGGATTAGTTCGGCAAGATGTGGTTTTGAGTGGTTTTTATGAACCTTTTTGCGCAGGCGCTGACAAAAATGGTTAAGGGCGACGTGTTTTGCGCGTAAGGCCGGGGCGGTTAGCGCAGCGTAACCGCCCGTTATCGGTTATGCGGGTGGTTACGGATTTCGTCCTAACCGCCCCTACGCGCGATGACGATGAAACAGCGAGGTTTGCAGACGAACCCCACCCCGTCCCTCCCCCACGGGGGAGGGGGCTGTTTACATACACCACGAGCGCTCAGGCGTATGTAAATGGGGGTTGGTAGGGGTGGTTAGCGCAGCGTAACCGCCCGTTATCGGTTATGCGGGCGGTTACGGACTTCGTCCTAACTGCCCCTACGTGTTGCTCCCTCCCCCGTGGGGGAGGGACGGGGTGGGGGCAGTAGATAATTCGCGAGGCGACGCTGTCCAATAAATTCGACCATCATGCACCATTTACATACACATCGAGCGCTCAGGTGTATGTAAATAGGGCGCGGGTTTCAGGATTCTTGCGGAAACAGCGCGGCGATGACTTGCGCAAAGTATTTGCGTTTTTTCGTGACGCGCAGCACTTCCTTTTCCGCTTTTTGATACGCCTCGCCCGCGGACAGGGGATTGCCGGCGGCGTCCCACAGGGTGATCTGCGGGGCGGCGTCTGCCTGCAAAATGCGCGAATACAGGAGCGAGCCGTCCTGCCGGTACGCCAGCGCCGCGCCTTCATCCTGCACCCAATGGTCGCTGACCAGCATGAGTTGCCCGTTTTGATAGAACACGCGCGCAGCGTGCGCAAATGCTTCCGGCAGCGGGAGCGGGGCAGGTTCCGCAACGCCCGCCGGTAAGGCGGATTGGGCAAAGAGACGACCGTTTTCATAATAATTCGTCCGCCCTGCCGCCTTGCCGTCGTGCCACGTCTGCACGGCAAAAATGGCGCCGTCTTTTTGATAATGCACGACTTTGCCGTCGGCCTTTTCCAAACCGCTGTCCGGCGCGGCGCCTTTGCTTAACACGAAAGGCGCGGTCGCGGGCTTGCGGCTGTTTTGATAGAAATGCTGCACCAGTGCGCGCCCGTCTGCGGTTTTCCCCAAGACTTCGCGGTAGTAGCCGTCTTGCACGGGCTGGTTCACCGGCTGGCGCTTGGCGTCGAAGTAATAGATTGCGGCGTCGCCCGGCGTGTAGTCGAGCGCGGCGGTTTGCGCCGCTTTATTCGCGTACCAGATATCATCCGGCAGGGTCGCGGTGAGGCGCGTCGGGAGTGTGTCGGCGGCGATGGCGGGCAGGATGGCGAGGGCGAAGAGAACAAGGATTTTTTTCATGATAATTCCGTTGGTTAGGGAGAATCAGACTAGCGCGGCATCACGCCAGGCGGCCATCGCTGCAATGTGTTCCGGGCCAACGCCGCAACAGCCGCCGATGATGTCCGCGCCCGCATCGCGCCAGCGCTGCGCCCAGCCAAGATAGGCGGCGGGGGTGAGGTCGGTGCGGATGTCATCGAGGCCATCGTTGGCGGGCAGGGCTTCTTCGTCAGCGCCGTGTGCGGCGAAGGCGTTGGCATAGACGCCAAGACGCATCGCGCTGCGGGCCGCATCAAGCGCGGCACGGGCGCTGGCAATGGCGGCGGTCATCACTTCAGGATGGCTACAGTTGAACAGCAGCGCATCGAGCTTCAGCGCAAGCGCGGCGGCCACCGCAGCGCTGACAGGCTCACCGCTACGCAACTGCGCCGTGGCGGTCGGGTGTTCATCCTCGAGGGTAAACGACGCCCAGAAGGGGCGGTCGCGCGTGGTGAGGGCATGCAGGGCGCGCACTTCGGCGATGCTGCTCTGCGTCTCTGCCAGCCAGAGGTCCACATACGGCGCCTGCGCGTCAATCAGCGGGCGGGCGATCTCGGGCGCACGCGCCGGGTCAAACAAATCCGGGCGGTATGAGCCAAAAAGCGGCGGCAAAGAACCGGCGACCGTAACCGCCTTGCCACTCTCGCTAACCGCCTGCCGCGCCAATTGCCCGGCAAGCGCAGCAAGTTCAGCGGCACGCGCCTGAAAGCGCGCTGCGCCAAGATGAAACGGCACCAGCGCATAGCTATTGCTGGTGATGATTTCCGCACCGGCGGCAATATAGGCGGCGTGGACGTCCTGCACGGAAGCAGGCGCTTCCATCAAGGCGAGCGCCGACCATTCCGGCTGGGCAAACGGCGCGCCCCGGCGCAGCAGCTCGCGCCCCATACCGCCGTCAAGGATGAGGAGGAGGTGGGTCATCAGATTCTCCATTGCACAAGGGGCGCTAATGTGGCGCAGCGCGGCGCATTTTGCAATGGTACATTTACATACACATTGAGCGCTCAGCTGTATGTATATGGCAATCCTCCTAAAGCCTCATACAGCGTTGTGCCACCCGTACCATCGCGTACTATCTTCGGCGGCGCACCTGGTACGAGACTTTGGACGTATCGCCATAAAATATCCCCTGCCAACCTGCGATAATGCCCTCCCCTGCCCTGCCCCGGAGTCATCCATGAAAAAAGCCACCCTCCTCACCGCCATGAGCCTCGCCGGCCTTGCCCAGGCGCAGCCGCTTAACTTCGCCGCCGACCAATACCAGGCGAAAAGCGCGGAAGTGAACGGGCAGACCATCGCCTATCGCGCCTACGAAGGCATCGCCTACGTCAGCAAACCGGTTGAGCCCGAATACCAGCAAATCAACCTCTACATCCCGGAAGCCTATTACAACGGCGGCAGCATCAACGGCTACAACGCCGACAGCGCGCCCATCTTCCTGCCGAACCAAATCGGCGGCTACATGCCCGCCAAACCGGGCGTGCC
>CAURAS010000113.1:0-5655 GCA_963522865.1 uncultured Cardiobacterium sp. | reverse complement strand
CCGGTCGGGTTGAAGTGCAGCCAGGCTTCTTTTTGTCCTTCGTCGAAGGCTTCCGGCTTGAGATTAATCAGCAGTTCATGCCCCTGCCAGTCGGCGATGATTTCCCAGTGGTTGCCCATGTACACGGCGTTGTGGATGTGGCAGCGCTGCGCTTCTTCGCCGCTCTTTTGCAGGGTAATGGCTTCGGGGCGCACGCCAACGAGGCAGGCGCCGTCCGCCAGGCCGTATTGCGCGGCGTCCGGCAGCTCGAAGCGGTAGCCGTTGGTGGTGACGCTATTGCCGTGCAGTTCGCCCGCAAAGATGCTGGATTCGCCCATGAAGTTGGCGAGAAAGAGCGAGTTCGGGTGCAGGTAGAGTTCTTTCGCCGGCGCTTTTTGCACGATGCGGCCTTTGTCCATGACGATGACCTGGTCGGAGACGGCAAAGGCTTCGCTTTGGTCGTGGGTGACGTAGAGCGAGGTGATGCCGAGGCTTTGTTGCAGTTCGCGGATTTTTTCGCGCATGCTGCGGCGCAGGTTGGCATCGAGGTTGGAGAGTGGCTCGTCGAAAAGCAGCACTTTCGGCTTCAAGACGAGCGCGCGCGCGAGGGCGACGCGCTGTTGTTGCCCGCCGGAGATTTGATCGACGTAGCGTTCGCCGAAGCCGGCAAGGTCAACGAGTGCCAAGGCTTCTTCAACGCGCACGCGGCGTTCTTCACGCGGCACGTTGAGCATTTTCAGGCCGTAGCCGACGTTGTCGGCAATGCTCATGTGCGGGAAGAGTGCGTAGGACTGGAAGACGATGCAGATGTCGCGCTGCTGGATGGAGGCTTTGGTGACGTCTTCGCCGTCGATGTAGATTTGGCCGCTGGTCGGGCTTTCGAGACCGGCGACGAGGCGGAGGATGGTGGTTTTGCCGCAGCCGGAGGGGCCGAGCAGGGTGGTCATGGTGCCGCGTTCGATGGCGAGGTCGAGGTGGTCGATGACTACGGTTTTGCCGAAGGATTTGGTGACGTCTTTGAGGACGAGGAAGGCTTGTTCGTTGTGCATGGTGTGCCTCTGGGGATTCAGTGTTGGCGGGCTTTGGAGCGGGCGATGCGGGTGTCGCCGATGATCCAGTCGAAGAGGAGGATGATGCTCATCATGACGACGATGAGGATGGAGCCGTAGGCGATGGCGGTGCCGTATTCGCCGTCTTCAACGCGGTTTAAGATGTAGGCGGTGGCGACGCGCGTGTCGGCGGTGACGAGGAAGATAATCGCGCTGACGGTGGTCATCGCTTTGACGAAGCTGGTAACGAGCGCCGAGAGCAGCGCCGGTTTCAGGAGCGGCAGGATGATGTAGCGGATGGTTTTGAAGGAGCTGCCCTTGAGCGAGAGCGAGGCTTCGTCGAGGGATTTGTCGAGTTGGCCGAGGCCTGCGATGGCGGCGCGCATGCCGACCGGCAGGTCGCGCATCACCATCGAGATGATGACGATGATGCCGGTGCCGGTGAGGTAAAGCGGCGCGTCGTTAAAGGCGAGGATGTAGGAGACGCCCGCTGCGGTGCCGGGGATGGCGAAGCAAAGCATGGTGAGGAATTCCAGCGTCTTTTTGCCGCGGAAGTCTTTGCGCACGACGATGTAGGCAATCAGCAGGCCGAGCAGCGCGGTGAAGATGGCGGCAATGCCCGCGTAAATCAGGGTGTTGATGAGCGAAGGCCAGGCGCCGTCGTTAAATCCTTGGCCGAACAGGATTTGGTAGTTCTTCAGGGTGAGGGTGTAGTCCACGCCCCAGTTCACGGTGAAGCTGCCGTAGAAGATGCTGCCGTAGAGGAGGATGTTAAACGCCACCCAGAGGGCAAGCAGGGCGATGATGCCGTTTTTCAGCGCGGTCGGCAGTTCCTGCACTTCGCCGCGGTAGGATTTGCCGGAGACGGTGATGTAGGAGCGGTTGCCAATCCACAGGTATTGCGCGATGAAGATGCCGAGCGAGAACAGCAGCAGCAGCGTGCCGAGAGTGCTGGCGGAGGCGTAGTCGAGCTGCGAACCGGCGATGTAGAAGTAAATCTGGGTGGCGATGACGTCGAAGCTGCCGCCAAGGACGAGCGGGTTACTGAAGTCGGCGAGCGACTGCACGAACACCAGCAGGAAGGCGTTGGCGAGCGCCGGGCGCAGCAGCGGGAAGATAATCTGGAAGAAGGTCTTGAAGCGGCTGGCGCGCAGCGTATAAGAGGCTTCTTCAATCGAGGGGTGAATGGATTTCAGCGCGCCGTCCAGAATCATGAAGGCGAGCGGGGTGAAGGCGAGAATCTGCGCGATGGCGATGCCGTTGAAGCCGTAGAGCCAGTTGCTGTTGGCGATGCCGAGCCATTCGGTGAGATAGCCGGAACGGCCGAGCATCAGCGTTACCCCGAGGCCGACGACAAACGGCGGCGTCACAATCGGCAAAATGGAAAAAATCTTGCCGATAAAGGCGGTGCGGCGCGCGATGCGGGTGGTGTAAAGGGCGAAGGCGAGGCCGAAAATGGTGGACATCAGGCCAACGAAGCCGGAGAGCATCAGCGAGTTGCCGATAACGCGCAGAATGTAACTCTGGCTGAGGATGCGCAAGACCTGTTGCGGATGAAAAACGCCGTCCTCATAAAACATCGCAATAAAAATCGCGCCGGTCGGGAAGACGATAAAGAGCGAAATCAAGAGGATGATGATGAGCAGCGAGGCGATGATGAACTTGTCGCCCTGTAGCACCTTGAGCTTGGCGAGGGCGAGGGTGGCAATGGCGACCAGCGCTAGCGCCAGGCCAATCGTCGAGTAGCCGAGCGAGACGTGCGCCAGCTTGGCGCTGACCAGCGTTACTAGCGCGATGGCGGCGGTGAGTGCCAGCTCGCCCTTGGCGCGCGTCGCCGTTGGCAGCTTGAGCAAAGGAAAAAAGGGAAACGCCAACAGCGGCGCGAACCACAGCGCGCTCAAATTGAGCGAGGACCAGCCCATCGCGGCGAGACGCTCGTCCGCAGTGGCCTCAAAAATGCCGTAATCCAGGGCAAACGCGGGCAACAGCGCATAGCACAGCAGCGCTATCGCCACCCAAAAAGCGGACTGGTTCGTCCATCGCAAAAAAACTTTCATAAAAAATACCGGCTGAAAACAGGATACGTTGTAGGGTGGGGATTGCCCCACCATAAAATCAGAATTTATTGCAATGGTGGGTCAAGACCCACCCTACATTATGGCTATTTCGCCAATTTGACCTCATCCACCCATTTCTTGATGATGCGCTTGCGCAAGTCGCTCGCGCCGTATTTGTCAAAATCGTAGTTGATGAGATTCACGGATTTAAAATCAAGCGAATACGGCGACATTTCCGCCTCGCTATTGGTGAGGATTTGGTGCGTTTCCCCTTTCTTCCACGACAATTCCTGCGCTTCCTTGGAAAGCGCCCAATCGACAAACAATTTCGCATTTTCCGGATTGCGCGCGCCTTTAATTACGCTGACGCCGCCGATTTCATAACCCGTGCCTTCACAGGGTACGATAATCTCAACCGGTGCGCCTTTTTCCCGCTCCAGCGAATGCTCATGCAAAAAGCCGATGCCAATGGAAGCCTCGCCGCGCGCGGTATTGCGGGTCGCGGTATTGCCGGACTTGGTATATTGTGAGACGTTTTTGTTCAATTCCTTCAGATACTTGAAGGCCTCATCCTCGCCCCAAAGTTGAATAAAAGTGGCGATTTGCGTATAAGCGGTGCCGGAACTTTGCGGGTCAGCCGCCTGGATTTCATTCTTGTATTTCGGGTCAATCAAATCCTTCCAGCATTTCGGCACGGGCAGGTTCAATTTCGCCAGGCGCTCGGTATTGACGCCAAAGCCGAGAATGCCCAAATAAATCGCAGAAGAATAATTGCCTTTGCGCTTGGCGGGGTCCTTCAGCGCATCGGGAATAAATTGCAAATTGGGCGATTTATAGGGTTCGAGCAAACCCATTTCGCCCGCTTGAGAATGCGGGTCAAGCGTGCCGCCATACCAGACATCGCCTTGCGGATTGTCTTTCTCCGCATCAATCTTGGCGAGAATGCTGCCGGTACCGCCACGGATAAAACTGGTTTTGATGCCATATTTCTTTTCAAACGCCAGCGTTTCCTGCTCGCACATGGTGTTTTGCGCGCTGCAATACACCACCAAACGGCCTTCGGCCGCGGCATATGCGGTATAAGAAGTGAGTCCTGCCAATACGGCGAGGGCGAGAGTCGTGCGAGAAATCTTCATATGTTTTACCTTTAACACTATGGCCAATCAGCGCTGTAGGGTGAGGCTTGCCCCACCATGAAATCCCGATTGATTCGTGGCGGTGGGTCAAGACCCACCCTACATTGAATAAAAAAATGTATCTCCCCCGTGGGGATTGGCTGGAGTGAGGCAGCGAATAACCCGCGTCAGCAACAAGCACCACTTACTATTTACATACACCTGAGCGCTCCATGTGTATGTAAACGAGAGCCTGCAAAAATACCGTGCGCGCTGCCAGTAACCCCACCCCCGCCCCTCCCCCACAGGGGGAGGGGAGATATCGCGTTACTTGGCGAGTTTTACCGTTTCGACCCATTTGTCAATAAGGCGTTTGCGCTCATCGGCAGAGCCGTATTTGGCAAAATCATAGTCAATCAATTTCAGTTTGGCCGGATCGGGCGTATTCGGCGCCTGTTCGGCGGTGGTGTTGGTCAAAATCTGCAAAGATTCGCCATGCTGCCAGGCGGATTCCTGCCCTTCTTTGGAAAGCGCCCAATCGACGAACAGTTTGGCGTTATCGAGGTTGCGCGCGCCCTTGAGAATGCTGACGCCGCCCAGCTCATAGCCGGTGCCTTCGCACGGTACGACCAGCTCCAGCGGTGCGCCCTTGTTTTTCTCCAGGGTGTAATCGTGGAGGAAGCCGATGCCAATCGCCGTTTCACCGCGGGCGGCGTTGCGCGACGGGGTCACGCCGGATTTGGTGTATTGCGAGATGTTCGGGTGCAACTGTTTGAAGTAATTGAAGGCTTCGTCTTCACCCCAGAGCTGGACGAAGGTGGCGAGCGCGGTGTAAGCGGTGCCGGCGCTTTGCGGGTCGGCAATTTGCACTTCGCCCTTGTATTCCGGCTTGGTCAGGTCTTTCCAGCACTTCGGCACTTCTTTGATGCCGAGTTTTTGCAGGCGCTCGGTGTTCACCCCAAAGCCAAGAATCCCCATGTAAATCGCGGAGGTAGCGTTGCCTTTCACTTTGCCCGGATCGCGGAAACGCTCGGTAATCTGCGGCAGGTTGGGCGACTGATAGGGCTCAAGCAGGCCGAGCTCACCGGCTTGCGATTGCGGGTCGAAAGTGCCGCCGTACCAGACGTCTGCCTGCGGGTTGTTCTTCTCCGCTTCAACCTTGGCAAACGTACTGCCGGAACCGTTGCGGATGAAAGACGCCTTCACGTCGTATTTCTTGGAAAACTGCTGCACCGCGTTTTCGCACATCGCGTTGGTCGCGCTGCAATAGACGACCAGACGCCCGGCAGCGTGGGCATGTGCGGCCAACAACGAACCTGCGGCAACGGCGGCCGCCAACTTGGTGAATTTCAACCATTTCATAGCATGACTCCAAAAATGAAAAATGTTGCCCGCCGCCCTGCGGCCAGGTACATCGTTGAGGAAAGCGTGTGGAAACGTCTCGCGAAACCCACA
>CAURAS010000112.1:0-5670 GCA_963522865.1 uncultured Cardiobacterium sp. | reverse complement strand
TGTACTCCTGGTAGTGCATGAGGTTGAGAAAAGCCTGCGCCCGCGCGCTGGCGGGGGCGGTAAAGAAGGTTTCGGGGGCGCTTTGTTCGATGATTTCACCGTGGTCCATGAAGAGGATGCGGTCGGCGACTTTGCGCGCAAAGCCCATTTCGTGGGTAACAATCAGCATGGTCATGCCGTCTGATGCGAGTTCCAGCACCACGTCCAGCACTTCGCGCACCATTTCCGGGTCAAGCGCGGCGGTGATTTCATCGAGCAAAAGCAGGTTGGGGTTCAAACACAGCGCGCGGACAATGGCGATGCGCTGCTTCTGCCCGCCGGAGAGTTCGCGCGGCCAGGCGTTTTTGCGCTCGTAGAGGCCGATGCGTTGCAGGAGGCGGTCGGCTTGCGCTTCCACTTCGGCGCGCGCGCGTTTTTGCGCTTTTAGCGGGCCGAGGAGGATGTTGTCGATGACGCTCAAATGGTTAAACAGCTCATAACTCTGAAACACCATGCCGATGTGTTGCCGCGCCGCGTGCCAGCTGATGTCGCGCCCCAAGACGCCGTGGCCTTGCAGGGTAATCGTGCCGCCCTGGATGGGCTCCAGGCCGTTAATGCAGCGCAACAGCGTGCTTTTGCCACAGCCGGAAGGGCCGAGCAGCACCACCACCTCGCCGCTTTGCACCTCAAGGTTGATGCCGCGCAGTGCCTGCGTTTCGCCGTAGCACTTGTCAATATTGGCGAGGGTGAGGAGCGCGCTCATGCTTCGCGCTCCAGGCGGGCGGCGAGCAGCGACAGCGGATAACACAGCAAGAAATAAAGCATGAACAAAATCCCGTAAATCCAATAAGATGCCCAAGGATGCAGCTCAATAATCTGCTGCGCTACCTTGACCACATCGACCACGCCGATGAGCGCCGCCAGCGCGGTCGTCTTAATCATCCGCGTCAGCAGATTGACCACGCCGGGCAGGACGCGGCGCACACTCTGCGGCAGCAGTACGTAACGAAACACCTGCGCCGGGCTCAAACCGACCGCCAGCGCCGTCTCGCGCTGATGCGGGTCAATAGAAACCAGCGCGCCGCGCACCAAATCGCCCATCTCGGCGATGCCCCACAGACTGAAGACCAAAATACAGACGCTGTACGCCTGCCAATGCCAGCCAAACCAGGCGGCGAAACCGAAATAACAGATATACAGCAGCACCAGCACCGGCATGAAGCGGATGAACTCCAAATAGGCGCGGCAGCTAAGGCGCAAGAGGCGGTTCGGCAGCGTCATCAATACGCCGAGCAGCACGCCGCCGGCGAGCGAAAACAGCATTGCAGCCAGCGAAATAGCGAGCGTAACGCCTGCGCCCTGCAACAGCCGCCAGCCGTAGGCGGGCCAAGGAAAATCAGCGCCCATAGGCTGCCCTCCGTACCCACCGCTCAAGCCACGGTGCGGCGGCAATCACCGGCAGCAAAATACTGGCATAGCCAAGCACCAACAAAAACAACGCCTCGTTGGTCTTATAATCCAAGCCAATCAGCTCCTTGCTGACATTGAGCAACTCCACCACCGCCAGCACGCCAACGACCGACGTTTCCTTGATAAGAAACAGCGTATTGGCGACCAACGCCGGGACGGACGCGGCGAGCGACTGCGGAAAAATCACATGACGAAACGCCTGCGCGGGCGTCAGGCTGACGGCCAGCGCCGCTTCGCCCTGCACCCGGCTCACCGCGGCAATGCCGCCACGGAAGGCTTCTGCCATATAAGCCGCGCCGAGAAAAGTGAGACCAATCACACCGCAGGCAAAGCCAGAGAGGCGAATGCCGAACTTCGGCAGGCCGTAATACAAGAAAAACAGCTGCACTAACAATGGAGTATTGCGCGACAACTCAATATAGGCGCGGCAGACGGGCGCGAAAAACGGCAGGCGATAAACCACCGCGACACACACCAGTAGCCCACAGACGAGCGACAGCGCTACACCCCACAGCGAAAGCTGAAGCGTTTGCCACGTCGCCGCGACATACTGCGGTAACACCTCGTAAATATAGGAAAAATCCATGCACGTCAGCCAGAAAGAAAGAGCGCCATTATCAATGGCGCTCTCGTGCTAAGGAAATGGCATTTGGCGATGCGGGTATAACCATTCATCATACCCGTGCATTTACATACACCAAGAGCGCTCAGGTGTATGTAAATGGATATTCGCCTATAGCTCAATTCACTGGCAAACTGATGCCGGTGATTTTTTTGTAAAGCGAGACGGCGTAGCTGTCGGTCATGCCGGAGACGTAATCGCAGACGCCGAGCAGTTTGCGGTAGAGCGTGTCGCGGTTTTTGCGGAAGCGTTCGGGCAGGAGCGCGAGAATCATCTGGTCGGCGCGCGCGTGGTGGTCGCGGCCGTGCGTGTTGGCGATCGCCTGACAGTAGGTTTGCATCAGTCCGGTGAGGACGCGGTGTCCGGCGATTTGCACTTCGACCACCGGGCGGCTGATGTAGATGTATTTTTCGGCGTAAGCGCGCAGGGCGGCGAGTTTGTCAATGGACGGGATGGTTTTCAGCAGCGGCGCGTCGCGCGCGCCCGCAAGTAGCGCCGCTTCGCTTTCCTGGAAGACGGCGACGGTTTCATGCACCAGGCGGCCGATGGCTTTGGCGCGCAGGTAGGCGAGCTGGTCGCTTTTGCTTTCCATCGCGGCGAGGCGGTCGCTGTCGGCCATGTCGCCGGCGAGGTCGGCGAGCAGTTCCCAGGCGGTGCGGTGTTCGATCTGGCGGATTTGGTAGGCGTCTTCGATGTCCACAATGAGGTAGCAGATGTCATCCGCCGCTTCCATCAGGTAGGAGAGCGGGTGGCGCTGCCACGCCTGACCGCTGTCGCCGCGCGGCGGGATGCCAAGTGCCTGGTAGATGGCGGCAAAATCTTCGAGGTCATCCTGATAGACGCCGTTCTTTTTGTAGGGATTTTTATAGGCGGTGGCGGGGTATTTGCTCGCTGCCGCCAAGGTGGCGGCGGTCAGGCGCAGGCCGCCGTGGTTGTCCGGGCTTTCGAGGCGGTTGGTGATGCGGAAGCCTTGCGCGTTGCCTTCGATGTTAAGCAGGTCGGCGCGCTGCGCGTCGTTTTCGAGGCGTTCGAGGATGTTGCCCGCTTCTGCGCTTTGGAAGTAGTCGCGCATCGCCTGCTCGCCAAAGTGACCGAAGGGCGGGTTGCCGATGTCGTGCGCGAGGCAGGCGGCGGCGACGATGTCGCCGATGTCGGCGGCGTGGATATTGTGCCGCGCCAGTTCGGGATTTTTTTCCAGCAGCCAGATGCCGACGCTGCTGCCGAGGCTGCGCCCAACGCAGGAGACTTCCAGCGAGTGGGTAAGGCGGGTGCGGACGTAATCGTTTTTTTCCAGCGGAAAAACTTGGGTTTTGTCTTTCATGCGGCGGAAGGCGGCGGAGAAGATGAGGCGGTCGCCATCGCGCTGGAAATCGGAGCGCACCGAGGGTTCGGGGCAGGCGGCCTGGCCGATGCGGTAGGTGGAGAGGAGTTGGTTCCAGTTCATGCGCGTGTCCTTGTGAAAGCGGCGATGATAGCGCATTGGCGCGAAAGAATGGCAGGGTGTTCAGACGGTTGCTGGGGGTGCTGGTGTTGCCGCAAAAATCGTGTTAAAAATGGGGAAATGGATGGCAGGAAGCGGCAAATTATATCTAAAGGATGCAGCTGCTTTTTCTCCTTTCTGTTTTTTCTTCGCTTTACTTTTTTTATTGAGGAATTTTTATGAAAAATGTGCTGCAAGCCTGTTTCCGTTTGGGCATTATTTTGACGGTTGTGGGCTTCGGGATAGGTTTTCTCGGATTAGATGATATGTTACTGGGGATGATTTTATTAGCATTAATGGTCATTTATCTGGGATGGTCAGTCTGGACGGCGAATAAATCTTCTGGCTATTCTCAGCCCGCAGAATGTTTTGCCGATATCTTGGGTGATGTCAGCGCCTATACGATTCAGATGCTGATGATGTTTTGCTGGCTGGTGGCACCTAAATTTGTATATTTACCTATAGCGGATAGGCATTATTGGATATTAACGGCTTTTCTCGGCCTGATGATTTTCGTAACTATTGTAGAAATGCTGATAACGGTGCATACCTGCTTAATTGCTATGTGGCGACAAAATCCGATTACCATTACTCACTAATGGTGCATTAAAAAAACCGCCAAATATTCGGCGGTTTTTTGTGCGGTAGTCGATGTTAATTGCGGATGATACCACTGCGGCAGCTGGTTTCGACTTTGTTGCCATAGGGGTCAGTGAAGGCGAAAAAGGCCTCGCTGCCTTTTTGATGCCATTCCGCACCACGACCAAAGAGTCCACTGTTGCTGACGTAGCGTTCACCGGAAGCGGCAACGGCGTTGTTGAGAATGGCGGTTTTGTCGTCCAGGCGTAGCTCGATTTGGTTCACGCTCAGATTGCGAATATTGACGCCCAAGCCGTTTTCACAGTCAAAATGCGTCGCGCCACCTACAACCGGCGGTTGCTGCGGTGCGGGATAGTTGGCCGCAGGCGGGTTGGGAACGGGGGTTGCCGGGACGCTGATGTTGTTATTGCCACCGCTGACGCAGGCAGTCAGCGCCAAGGCAGGCAGAAGGAAAAGGGCAGATTTCATGAAAGCTCCTGTGGTTAAAATAGCCGCACCAGGCGGCGACGCGCCCATCATAATGAAGCGGGCGCTGTCTTATACATACATTTTGGCAAGTTTTCCATTTGGCAAGCCTAGCGCGGCGCGGATGCTTTATACTGCGCGCCACAGTCGCCCGCGACCGTACGTTTTTATCTTCAACCTCAGGAGTTTTCATGAAAATTTGGGTTCCCGCCGCAGCCGCTACTCTGGCGCTGGCTTTTTCTGCTACTGCTGCCGCTGCTGGTGGCACGGTTTCTTATCAGTGCCAGAATAATAAAAAAGTCAGCGTCAATTATGTTTTTAACAAGCAGGGTGTTCCGACTCAGGCCACAGCAACGTTAAAAGGTAAAAAGCGCTTGATGAAATATGACTTGAACCGCTCCGATAACGTCGATACTTATTTTAAGGACGAGGGCGGTTTTTATGTCAGCACCTCCAATATGGATGCTAGCAATTTCCGCCAGAATGCCATTATGATTTTCGCCCCGGACAGTGAAATTCTTTATAAGGATTGCAATCCGGTCGCCCAAAGCCCTGCACCGGATACGCAGCGCCAGAATACCGGAAAGATTACAAAAACCGGAAGTGTTTCTTATATTTGCCTTAATGAACGTCGCCTGAAAGTGAATTATGCCTTTAATGGTGCAGGCGTACCGGTTAAGGCAGAAGCTATTTTGAATGGTAGCAAACGCACCCTGCAATATGATTTGAACCGTTCTGACAATGTTGATACTTCTTTCAGAGACAGCGCCGGTTATACGCTCAGCACCTCCAATATGGATGCCAGCAATTTCCGCCAGAATACGGTCATGGTGATGAACCCGAACAGTGAATTTCTCTACAAGGATTGCGATCCGCTCAATTAAGCCTTTGCAGCAGCGAACAAAACACGGCAGGCGTTGGCGCTTGCCGTGTTTTTTTGCGCCTGGGGCAGTTATATAGCGCTACTCATAAAGTCTCATACCAGGTGCACTGCTGAAGGGCGAATTTACAATCCAAGTGCAACAGCAACAAAAAAAGACGCCCATAAGCGATA
>CAURAS010000111.1:0-5674 GCA_963522865.1 uncultured Cardiobacterium sp. | reverse complement strand
GGATGTCGCTCATGGGGTTTTGGCTGTGAAAAGAGGCGCGGATTTTAGCGCAATCCCCGGGCGGGGCGCGGATTTTTGCGCTATCCTCGCTACCGAGTTTCAACCGGAGAACGCTCATGACACTTTTCTCGTTACAAGGGCAAACGGCGCTCGTTACCGGCGCGGCGAAAGGCATTGGCAAGGGCATCGCCAGCGTGCTGCGCCAGGCGGGGGCGACAGTCATCATCGCCGACATTGACCACGAACGCGGCACGGCGAGCGCTGCCGCACTGGGCGGGCATTTTCAGCCACTGGACGTGCGTTCGCAGGAAAGCTGCCGCGCCGCCATTGCCGCCGCCGTCGCCCGCTTTGGCGCGCTGGACATCCTCTGCTCCAACACCGGCATCTTCCCGCAAAAAGCGCTCGCCGAGATGACGGAGGCCGACTGGGAGCAAACGCACGGCATCAACCTCAAAGGCACGTTTTTCATGGTGCAGGCGGCGGCTGAAGCGATGCGCCCGCGCGGCTATGGGCGCATCGTCATCACCTCGTCCATCACCGGGCCGGTAACGGGCTTCCCCGGCTGGAGCCATTACGGCGCGAGCAAGGCGGGGCAACTGGGCTTCATGCGCTCGGCGGCGCTGGAATACGCACGCTTTGGCATCACCATCAACGCCGTCATGCCGGGCAACGTCCTGAGCGAAGGCTTGCAGGCGCAAGGCGAAACTTATCTCGCGCAGATGCGCGCCGCCATCCCGACGCACACCCTCGGCACGCCGGCGGATATCGGCTACGCCGCCTGCTTCCTCGCCAGCCGCGAAGCCGCCTACATCACCGGGCAGACGATTATCATCGACGGCGGGCAAATCCTGCCGGAATCGGCGGAGGCGTTGCTCTGAGAACAACCGCCCTGCGGGGCGGTTCTTGCGCGGCGCGCGGCTCCTCATTTACATACACCTCGAGCGCTCAAGTGTATGTATATTTCCCTATAACCGATTTACATACACTATGAGCGCTCAGCTGTATGTATAAATTCCCCCATGAAAGCCACCCTGCCTAAGTGCGCCGCCGTTGCCGTCATCTTCTACACCAGCTACGGCCTGACCAACCACCTCTCATCGCGCTGCGCACGCCCGTGCCGGAAATCGCCTACGCCTGGGAACGCGCCATCCCTTTCCTGCTGTGGACGATTATTCCCTACTGGTTACTGAACTTTTTCTACGCGCGCTTCCGCGCCCTCGCTGCACATCATCCTCACCCTCATCGTCGGCTGCTACTACTGGGCAAAACTGCCGTGCGCGCAACCCGCGCTGGTGCTGGTTTGCTGCGCCCTCGGCTACGGCAGGAGCGTCGCCGCTGCATCACCTGGCTGCTGCGCGCCAGTAACAAACTGCTGCCGTTTCACCTGCTGCTCGCCGCATGCGGCGGCTGGAGACGCTGCTGCAAGGCGGGCTGACGGCGGTCTTGCCATTTACATACACTTGAGCGCTCATGGTGTATGTATATGGAAAGATACATACACTACGAGCGCTCAGCTGTATGTATATTTTGGGACGTCAAATCAGGACGTAATGCTCGCGGTTGTAGTCGCGCTGCTCCGCCAGGTCGTAGATGCGCGAGTAGCCGCGCTGGTTGCTGACAAAGCGGGTGTCGCCGATGTAGGTGCTGATGTTGTCGTGGGTGTGGCCGTAAATCCAGAGGTTGGCGCGCGCGGTGATTTCCGGCAGGTTCGTCGTCCAGTAGGCGGAATGGAGCAGGCCGACGGCTTTGTTGTAATGGCGTTTGGCGACGAGCTCAAGGCGCGGGGTGAAGTGGCTGATGACCACGCGCGCTTCTGCCGCCGGATCGAGCGCGGTTTCGATGTAGGCGCGGCTCGCCTGATGCAGTTCGCGCATGGTTTCCGGGGTGAGCGGCCGGCCTTTTTGGTCGTAGATTTCGCGGAAGTCCGGCAGGGTGCGCCCCGCCCAGCGCATCGAAGCCTCCGCATCGCCACCGAGGCTGAAATCCGTCCACAGGGTCGAGCCGATGAATTGCACGCCGTCGAGGGTGATGCTGTCGTCGTCGAGCAGGGTCACGTCGTATTTCTGGCTGATGCTGCGGTACACGTCTTTCGCCTCATTAAGCGCAAAGCCGTAGTATTCGTGGTTGCCCAGCACGTACAACACCGGCAGTTTTGGCGCCTTGCGCCGCAGGTAGTCAAAAAAGAGCGGCACGGTGGTCGAATCGCCAATGTCGCCGGCAAGAACGAGCACGTCCAGCTCGGCGAGGTTGCTGATGGTGCAAAGGCTGCATTCGGTGTGCAGGTCGCTGTGGACGCCGATTTTCATGCCACCTCCTCAGGAAAGCCGCGTTTTGAAGTCTTCGTAGCCAAATTCGCGCACGGTAGTGAGCGCATCCGTGCGGCTGTCCCAGGCGACAATGGCGGGCAGTTTGACGCCGTTGAAGGTGTTGGTCTTCACCATGGTGTAGTGCGACATATCCATGAACATCAGGCGTTTGCCCACTTCCAGCGGCTCGGCAAAGCTGTAATCGCCGATGATGTCGCCGGCGAGGCAGGTCAGGCCGCCAATGCGATAGGTATAAGGGCGCTCATGCGGCATCGCGCCACCGAGGACGTCCGGGCGATAGGGCATTTCCAGCACGTCCGGCAGGTGCGCGGTGCAGGAGCCGTCAATCACGGCGATATTGAGATGGTTCCAGATAACATCCAGAACTTCCGTGACATAGACGCCGGTGCCGAGCGCGACCGCCTCGCCCGGCTCGATGAACACCTCAACCCCCCAGCGCTCGCGGAAGCTGCGAATCAGCGCAATCAATTCCTCGACCGCATACCCCTCGCGCGTTACATGATGGCCGCCGCCGAAATTCACCCACTGCATCTGCGGCAGAATATCGCCGAACTGGCGCTCAACCGCGGCAATCGTGCGCCGCAGCGGCGCCACGTCCTGCTCGCAGAGATTATGAAAATGCAGACCGCTAATGCCTGCCAGCGACTCCGGCCGCAACTGGCCGCGGATAATGCCCAAGCGCGAACCGGGCGCGCTCGGATCATAAATCGCCACCGCCCCCTCGGACTGCTGCGGATTGATGCGCAGACCAAAATGCAGCGGCTTGCGCTCGGCAGCGGCGAGCGCCTGCGCGCGGAAGCGATCCCATTGATTGCACGAATTAAAAATCACATGATCGGACAGCGCCAGCACCTCATCCATATCGGCGGGCGGATAAGCGGCGGAAAACGTATGCACCTCGCCGGAAAAACACTCGCGACCAAGCTTCGCCTCATGCAGGCCACTCGCGCACACGCCGGACAAATAACGCGAAATCAGCGGGGCAAAATGAAACATCGCAAAACCCTTGAGCGCGAGCAGCACCTTCGCGCCGCTCTCCGCCTGCACATGGGCAAGCAGCTGCAAATTGCGCTCCAACAGCGCTTCATCGACCACATAACAAGGGGTGGGCAGGCGGGACAAATCCAGACGGCGGAAAGTATCGTGCAAAAGACTCATGGTAATCCTCGGATTCAGGGTGGTTGGGAAGCAGCAAACGCCGCATAACGCGGCGATATTATAAAGAAAAACGCGCCACGCCGCCGCGTGCTTGACAGAAATCCATGACAATGCGTGCCTGTTGACGCAAGATGCAACTTCCATCAAGCACCGGAGAAAACCATGAGTCCAATCTTGAACCTGCGCGACGAATACGCCCGCATTGATGCCCCGGATTTCCGCCTTGGCGAATACATTTACCTGGGGCAGATCAGGACGGACGACGACGAAACCGTGGTCGTCGCCGTCGCGTACAAACCCGACTACGCCATCAAAAAGTTGAAAGAGAACCTCGCCATTCTCCAGCCCACCGCAACCATCCGCGAATGCTACCTGCGCAAAATCCGCGTCGGCGAGACGGACGACTGCGGCAAGATTCCGCTGGAACTGGAAGATGTGCGGTAAATCCTGAAACGCCCATCAAAAAAATCCGCGATATCGCGGATTTTTTGATGATGTCTTCCATCGGTTTACCGGGGAGATTTCTAGCGATACTCACAAGGTTTCATACCAGGCGCGCTGCCGAAGACAGTACGCGGTTGTACGGCGAGGCGGCGCAACGCCGTATGAGGCTTTGGGAGGATTGCTATACATACACATTGAGCGCTCAGGTGTATGTAAATGACGGGCAATAGGCAAGCGCTTACAGCAGGCTTTTGCTGTAGTAATTGAGCCCGGTCTGCTGCCGCCAGCCCTGTTTTGGCCAGTAGGCGTTGCCGAGGGCGTTGTCGCCGAGGACGAGCAGGCGCATTTTTGTGATGCCGCGGGCACGCAGGCGGTTTTCGGCGCGGGTAAGCAGGTGGTGGGCGATGCCATGACTGCGCCAGTGTTCAGCGACGGCGAGGTGGTAGAGGGTGGCGCGGCGGCCATCTTCGCCGCAAAGCAAGGTGGCGATGATTTCGCCGTCGGCAAGGGCGACGTCGCTCAAGCCCGGATTGCGCTCAAGAAAGGCGGCGAGCGCGGTGGGCTCGTCGGCGGCGTCCAGCGCGAGGCCGGGGATGCTGCGCCAGAGTGCCAAAGCGGCGGGGATGTCCGCCACGGTCATCGCGCGGTAGGTGAGGTCAGCCATGCAACACCCGCTCCAGTTCGTCGCGACTGATCGGGCCGTAGGGCGCGTGCCGCGTTTTTGCCGCAAGCTCCATGCGGTAGCGGATGAAGTCGGCTTCGTTGTCAATCATCAGGAAGGGGTTGCCGACGAGCTGTTCGCCGAGGGTTGTGCTTTCGGCGATGCCGTAGTGGTGGCCGACATGCAGGCGGGTGGCGGCGGGCAGGGTTTTCAGTTTTTGCAGGCTGCGGTAGAGGGCGTGCGGGTCGCTGCCTTTGAGGTCGGCGCGGCCGCAGCCGTAGATGAAAAGGGTGTCGCCGCAGATGAGGTCGCCGTTGAGCAGGTAGCAGCAGCTGCCGGGGGTGTGTCCGGGGGTTAGGATGACGCTGATGCTGCTGCCGCCGAAGCTGATTTCGTCGCCGTCTTGCACGAGGACGGCGTCTTCGGGGCAGTCCGGCCAGTGCGGCTGTTCCTGTTCGCTGATGAATAAGGTGATGCGTTCGCCGTAGAGCTCGCGCACCGCGTTCACGTGGTCGTGGTGGCTGTGGGTGATGAGGATGCCGGTGAGGGTCAGGCCTTCTTCGGCCAGCACTTCGCGGATGCCTTCGGCGTCCCAGGCGGGATCGACGACCATCGCCTCGCCGGTGTGGCGGTCGGCGAGGATGTGGATGAAGTTGTCGTGGTCTTCGGCGATGAGGGTGAGGATTTCGTGGGCCATGCGGGTTCTCTGTGGCGGTTTTTATAAGGAAGGGTCGTGGTGGGATAAATATGTCGTTTTTTGTGTTTGCTGCCCCCACCCTAACCCTCCCCCACGGGGGAGGGGATATCCCGGCGGGTTCGCGTTTTTCTAAACGCCAAACGGATACTCAATGGATTTTCATCAGGCGTTCTTTTTGTCGCGCCCAGTCGCGGTCTTTTTCGCTGGCGCGTTTGTCGAAGGCTTTTTTGCCCTTGGCGATGGCGAGGTTCACTTTGACGTAGCCGTTTTTCCAGTAGAGATTGACCGGCACCAGGGTGTAGCCGTCGCGCTCCGCTGCGCCGATTAATTTACTGATTTCATTGCGGTGCAGCAGCAGTTTGCGCGTGCGCGAGGGGTCGGCGATGA
>CAURAS010000110.1:0-5701 GCA_963522865.1 uncultured Cardiobacterium sp. | reverse complement strand
GTCGCGCCCGGCACGATGCGGTCAATGAAATCATAGTGATAGCTGCGCAGGCGCATGTCGTTGTGCCAGACGAGGTAGGTGTTAAAGAGCGGCATCCAGCGGTCGAGCGGGTACATGGCGAGGTCGCTGTCATGTTCGGCGTCAAACGCCATGTCGGCGATGATGCCTACCCCAAGTCCTTGGCGCACATAGTTTTTGATCATCTCCGCGTTGCGCGCGGTCAGCACTATCCGCGCCGCCAGCCCCCGCCCCGCCATCGCCTTGGCGAGTGCCGACGGCTCTTTGTGCGAGGTGATGTAGGTAATGAGCGGGTAGGGCGCGAGGCTGGTCAGCCCCTCGAACGGCTTTTTCGTCATTTCATGCCCTTGCGGCACGACGGCCACCGCCGACCAGCTCTCCGCCGGCAGCATGAAGACACCGCGCAGCAGCGGGTTGTACGGCGTCAAATCGCTCGCGGAAAACCAGGCGAAATCGGCGTCGCGCTCCTGCACCATCTGCAAAATCTGCGAATTCGTGCCTTCGATGACGTTCATCGGCAACTGCGGGTATTCGTGCTGAATCGCGGGCAGAATCTGCACCAGGCGGTTATGCGCCAGCGTGTGTGTGGTGGCGATGGATAGCTGGGTCAGCGCGAACATGTTATGGTGCTGACTAAGCTGGATAATATGCTCCATCGACACCAAAATCCGCTCAATATCGGGCATCATCGCCTCGCCGACCTCGGTCAGCCCGACCAGCGCCTTGCTGTTGCGGCGAAAAATCGGCAGGCCGAGCAATTCTTCGGCGAGCTTGATCTGCTTGCTCACCGCTGGTTGCGACAAATGCAGCTTTTCCGCCGCCGCCGTCACGCTGAAATTCGATTGCACCACCGCGGCGATGCACTGCAACTGCTTCAATTTCATGCCCAAAATCCTGAAAAACCTGCCATCACCATGCGCTAACCGTACCAATTCAGAAAAGACGCGCATCTTAACCCGCCGCCCGGCGACCGCCTATAACCAAAACGCCGCGCCTCATGCCAAAAAGGAATATCCCCGCGGCGGGAAGCGTATTACCATTGCCCACCTCAATCCAACCACAGGGAAACCCCATGAAATACAACAGCGTCCTCGACACCATCGGCAACACCCCGATTATCCGCATCAACCGTCTGGCGCCGAAACACGTGCAGCTCTACGTCAAAACCGAATCGCGCAACCCCGGCGGCTCGGTGAAAGACCGCCTCGCCTACGCCGTCATCAACGACGCGGAAAAACGCGGTCTGCTCAAACCGGGGCAAACCGTTGTCGAGGCCACCTCTGGCAACACCGGCATCGCGCTCGCGATGGTGTGCGCCGCCAAAGGCTATCCCTTCGTTGCCGTCATGACCGAAACCTTCTCCGTCGAGCGGCGCAAACTCATCCGCAGCTTCGGCGGCAAAGTCATCCTCACCCCGGCCGCCGAGCGTGGCGTCGGCATGGTCAGAGTCGCCAAAGAACTCGCCGAGAAAAACGGCTGGTTCCTCGCCGACCAATTCGCCAACCCCGCCAACCCGCAGTACCACCGCGAAACCACCGCCGCCGAAATCCTGCGCGACTTCGCCGGTGAACGCCTTGACTACTTCGTCAGCGGTTACGGCACCGGCGGCACCATCTCCGGCACCGGCGAAGTACTGAAATCGGCACGGCCCGACCTCAAAATCGTCGCCACCGAACCGGTGAACGCGCAACTGCTCGCGGGCAAAGACTGGGCGCCGCACAAAATCCAGGGCTGGACGCCGGACTTCATTGCCAAAACCATGAACCAGAACATCTACGACTACCTCATTCCGGTCGGCGACGAAGAATCCCGCGACACCGCCTTGGCACTCGCCGCACAAGAAGGCATCTTGACCGGTATCTCCGGCGGCGCGACCTTCAATGCCGCACTGCAATTCGCGCAGCAGGCAAAAGAAGGCTCAGTCATCCTCGCCATGCTCCCGGACGGCAGCGAGCGCTATATGTCCACCTTCCTCTTTGAAAGCATCAACGAAGGCTCGGATGATCACCTCCTGCCCTGAATTTCACGTTCACCTTTACTCCTGTAATAGATTGCCGGTCATAAGGCCGGCTTTTTTATCGTTACCAGAATGGGACAGTTATACATACACCCTGAGCGCTTAGGTGTATGTATAAAAGTCAGCGCATGCTGTATTTACCATGAATAGCAATAAATGAACATGGTCATTTCCGAATAAAAAAATCACACCCAGATAACCGCCGTGCCGAATGACAGAAACCTTTTTCTTGCATTTCCTTGACTATTGGTTATAGTGCTTTCTCCCCCAACCATCAGGAGAAAAAATGAAAACGCATTTGCTAATCGCACTGGTCGCCAGTCCCTTGTTACTTTCCGCCTGCGGCGGCGGTGGTGATGACGATGAACGTTCATTTACGACATCAGACGTGGTAGATGGAAGATATGATACGGCCAAAATTTCTAGCCGCCTGGAAAAGTATCGTAATATCACGCTTAAAGATAAAAATAATGCCAATATTTTCTTGGTAGATCGTCCAAGCAATCGCTTTTTCGGTGAGCATGCCGTTTTACCCTTTGGCTTCCATGAAAGCAAAGGCCAGTTCAGCACAGTAACCAATGATGGCAAACAGGCCAGTGAAGACGTGACCATTCGTTCCTATCGCGGTCATTACGCCAGTGTCTTGGAAACCACTAGACCCAATACCGTATTTTCCGAAGAACTGAATCCCAAAAGCATCAATGGATTTAGCTCGGATCTTATCGCACCCACAGACTTTCTGCCCATGAATGCCATATACACTTATAAAGGTAAGGCCTTCAATAGTGTTCCCGCCAATGATGCTGACCTGACTTATACCATTGACTATGGCAAACGCCGGGGTTCTGGCGAAATTGCTGCCGCCGGTGAGCATGGCAAAATCACCCTGGAAGAAGCCCCAATCCGTTATTATTCTGAATTAATCGCTGGTGTATCGGGATATGGCATCAAGGATGGCGTGGCAAAAGATGCTACTACAGGAGCTTATAACCTGGGTATTGCCGGTGACAATGCAGAAGAAATTATCGGTCATGCCGGTTACGGTCAGCAGCCTGCAGATAACACCATTAATTTTGTCGGCTCACGTTAATAAGACCCCAAAATGGCACGGTTTATCCGTGCCGTTTTTTATGGATTATACATACACCTGAGCGCTCGATGTGTATGTAAATCCGGTGGGCCGGCATTTTTCTAGGGGTTGTTGATAATTTGAATCCCCCCTCCCCTGCAAGGCGAAGCCCACAGCGGGAGACTGGAACAGCTCATCCGAAGGACGAGAAAGTTGGGGAGGGGGTGAACAATCATTGATGATCCAAAATTCCGTTTTTTCAATTAGTTGCTGCCCTCACCCCAACCCCTCTCTTGCTTCGCAAGCAATACTTGTCGCGACGCGAGCTGTGCCGGTCCCAAAGGGAGGTGGCTCGTTCGTCGAATTGTAAACAGCCCCTAAAAAATGGCGAAGCATTTTTTAAGGAAAACCGCGTACTGTCTTCGGCGGCGCGCCTGGTATGAGACTTTATGAATATCGCTATATAACGCCCCCGCTGGCACAAAGGCGCAACAAGCGCTATCCTTGCGCCCGTTTTCACCCAACCGGAGTCCCCATGCACGCCATCCTCATCATCGCTTTTCTCGTCGTCTGCATCCTCATCCCGCGTTATTACGCCAACTACCCCTGGGCGTGGGCAATCAGCCTAACCATCTGGCTCACCGTCGTCCGCGCGCATTTCATCTTCTTCCTTGCGCTTTGGCTCGTTTGCTGGGCGGCGCGCGAAAAAATCTGGCGTGACACCTACCTCATCGTGCCGATAGAAAATATGGTCAAGCGCATCCTCCACTAAGCAACCATTAACCGCAAAAGGCCGGACTGCCCGGCCTTTTTTCATTCCCATGACGACCGCCCTACAAACCACCGCCCACCGCCTCGCCTGGCTGCGCGTGCTGACGCTTGCCGTCGCTGCCTTCGTCTTCAACACCACCGAATTCATCCCCATCGCGCTCCTCTCTGATATCGGCGCCGGATTCTCGATGAGCGCCGCCGAGACCGGGGTGATGATGACCGTGTATGCCTGGATTGTCGCCCTCACCTCATTGCCGGGAATGCTGCTCGTCGCGCGGCGCGAGCGGCGCGGCCTGCTGCTCGCCCTCTTTGCGCTTTTTATCGCCAGCCACATCGCCACCGCCATCGCCTGGAACTTCGCCCTGCTCCTTGCCGCACGCACCGGTGTGGCGCTGGCGCACGCCGTCTTCTGGGCGATTACTGCGGCGCTCGTCATGCGCCTCGCCCCGCCCGGCAAGGGACAACAGGCTATCGGCTGGTTGTCGATGGGCAGCGCGATGGCAACCGTCCTCGGTCTGCCGCTTGGCCGCCTCATCGGGCAGGCGCTCGGTTGGCGCGCGACCTTTGCCCTGATTGCCCTCATCGCCGCAATGGTGATGTTCGCCATTTACGCCCTCCTCCCGCGCCTGCCCAGCCGCAACGCCGGTTCGCTGCGCAGTTTGCCGCTGCTGGCGCGCCGCCCGCGTCTGCTCGGCCTCTATGCTTTTACCGCCATCATCATCGCTGCGCACTTCACCGCTTACAGCTACATCGAACCCTTCGCCCGCCATTTCAGTGCGCTGAGTGAAGGCGCGACCACCGCGCTGCTGCTCGTTTTCGGCCTTTCCGGCATGGTAGCAAGCGTCCTCTTTGCCCGCTTGCACAGCCGCCTGCCGACCGCTTTTCTGGCCGTTTCCATCGTGCTACTGCTCGCCGCACTCGTTCTTCTGCGCCCGCTCGGCGCGATGCCTGTCGCGCTCTACGCGCTGGTGTTCTTTTGGGGCATCGGCATCTCCGGCATCAGCCTTTGCCTGATGGTGCGCGTGCTGCACTTCGCGCCGGATGCGACCGACGTCGCCACCGCCATTTTTTCCGGTATTTACAACATCGGCATCGGCGGCGGCGCACTCATCGGCCAGCAGGTGATGCAACACGGCGGGCTGCCGCTGATTGGCTTCAGCGGCGCAACACTCGGCGCGCTCGGCACCGCGCTCTTTGCCTGGACGCAATGGCGTTGGCGGGCATAAAAAAACCGAACCCGTGGGTTCGGTTTTGTCGTAGAGACGTGCTTAGCCTTTGGCTTCTTCGCCGTCTTCTTTTTCGTCGCTGCCGCCGTTGTCATTGGCACTGCTGTTCATGCTGTCGATGGCGGCTTTGCAGAAGGTTTCTTGTTGGTCAGCGGGAACGGCTGCGACCTGATCTTTGACGATTTTCATCGCCTGATCGCTATAAACGCCTTCTTTTTTCATGTCTTCTTCCATTTTCTTGTAATAGTCGTCACAAGAATTGGCAAGGGCGACAGCCGGGAAGGCAGAGGCGAGCAGGGAAGCAATCAGCACTTTTTTCATATAGATATCCTTGTTTAAGGGTTGAATGGAGTGTCGTCATTTCGACGGGCAAATGCTAACACAGGCGCGCGCGCCGTCGCCATACGCTTTTGTCAGCGCGCGCCGACGCGGTATGTGCCGCTATAATTGCCGCCATTTTTGCAACCGGAGAACCCATGCAATCCTTTGACCTCATTTGTATTGGCGGCGGTTCCGGCGGCATCGCCACCGCCCGCCGCGCCGCCGAATATGGCGCGAAAGTCGCCGTCATCGAAAGCGGCCGCCTCGGCGGGACGTGTG
>CAURAS010000109.1:0-5727 GCA_963522865.1 uncultured Cardiobacterium sp. | reverse complement strand
CACTTGAGCGCTCGATGTGTATGTAAGTCACCGGACGGCAACCTCCCCCGGTGGCGCTGCCCGCCCACAGGGGGAGGGCTGGGGCTTCCCATGAAAAAGGCGTTCGCCTTTTTCATGACGTCCCGGGGAGGGGTTAAGTATTGCGACCACCGATGTTGTTTTTGTGCGGCGGGTTAAACCCGCTTTATACACTAAACAAACCGCGAGCGTGCCGCAAGTAACCCCACCCCCGTCCCCTCCGCCGGGCCCCACGCAAAATGCAGCTGTATTTTGCGTGGGAACCCGCCCACGGGGGAGGGATGTTATTTTACATACACTTGAGCGCTCAAGGTGTATGTATAGCGATACGCACAAAGTTCTGTACAAGGCGCGCCGCCGAAGACAGTATCTGGAATACGGCGAGGTGGCGCAACGCCGTACAGGGCTTTGTGAGGATTGCTATATATTTTCTGTATCGGGGTAGCGCCACGCATTCCAGTCGTCTTCTGCCAGTCCCAGTGCCTGGTTGAGGCGGGCGAGTGCCTGCGGCTCGTCGGCGGGCAGGCTGGAGAGCCACAGGGTTTCCGCGCCCGTCCAGATGAGGCGTTGCGGCGCGCCGCTGTCGTACAGGAAGCGGGCGATGGCGCTGCACAGGGCTTCGTCCAGTCCGTGCGGCGGCAGGTTGCGGGCGATTTCCCGTGTGTGGCCGCCGCTGGTGAGTTGCAGGCGGATGGCGGTGTTGTCGCCGTCTGCTTCGCAGTTCAGGCGGTAGCTGGCGCGGTCGTCGCCCGCCAGGCGGAGCAGGTCGTCAATGAGGGCGTGCAGCGCGGCGCTGTCCTGCTCGCAGTCGGTGTCTATACAGGCGAGGTTGGCGCTGTAGCGCTCTTCCTGATAGCCGGGGTGGTAGTAGCCCGCTTCCATCACGGCGCTCAGTACGCTTTCGTTATCCACCACGCCCCAGTCGGCGACGGCTGCTGCGAGGTCTTCCGCTGCGGGCGCCTGGGGTGCGAGGATGCCCGCCTGGTGCAGGATGGCGATGGTGTCGCGCAGTGCTGCCATTTCCGCCGGGGTGAGCGGGCGCGGCGGCGCGGCGGCAATGGCGAGGTCGGGTGGATCAATGGCGCTGTCGTCGGGCAGGTCGCCGAGATGGTCTTTTTCTTCTGCCGGGTGCAGGATTTGCCAGAGCAGAAGGAGCAGGGCGAGGACGCCAAGGATGGCGGTGAACAGGCCGAACCAGCGCGACCAGTCGCTTTTGACTGCGTAGAGGAACAGGCCGCCGAGGATGAAAAAGAGGGCGCCTCCGAGGACGGTTTTGGGGTTTTCGTAGCGGGGATGCTGCATGACGGAGAATCCTTGTTATATCAACCGCCGGGATTGTGCGCGCTATCCGCCCGGCGTGCAAGACGCGGCGGCAGATATACATACACCTTGAGCGCTCAAGTGTATGTATAACGACAAAGTGCATGGCATATCCCCCGCCCGCCCCCTACAATTACCGCCCTTTTCCCAGCCGCAACTACCCCGTGAAAAAAATCCTGCCCAATATCAGCCTCATCTCCACCCTGCCCGTCTTCATGAGCGTCAGCATCGCCGCTGCCGCCATCGGGTATTTCAATGTGCCACAGCTTGCCGTGCCGCTCATCCTCGGCGTGATTGCCGGCGGCCTGGTCGATTTGGATAACCGCCTGCGTGGCCGCGTCAAAGACCTCGGCATCGTCCTTGCCGCCTTTGCCACCTCCTCGCTCGCCGTCCAGCTCACCCTCGCCCACCCCGCCGCCTACATCGCCGCCATGCTGCTGATGACCTTTACCTTCACCTACATGGGCGCGGTCGGGCTGCGCTACCGCACCATTGCCTTTGGCGCGCTGGTGGTCGCCATTTACACAACGCTGGCCTACACCGCCGCGCTGCCGTGGTACGCGAATCCCCTGCTCATCCTCCTCGGCACCGTCCTCTACGGCGGCTGCACCCTGCTCACGCAAATCCTCTTTCCGCACCGGCAGGTACAGGAAAACATGGCCGCCGCCTACGCCGCGCTCGCCGACTACATCGACGCCAAAGCCTGCTACTTTGACCCGGATGACGAAGACCATCGCAGCCGGCAAACCCGCCTCGCGCTCGCCAACACCGCCCTCATCCAGGCTTTCAACCGCTGCCGCAGCACCCTCTTTTACCGGATGCGCGGCCAGCACCGCCACCCGCGCACCGCGCGGATGCTGCGCTACTACTTCGCCGCGCAGGACATCCACGAACGCATCAGCTCGGCGCACGTCGATTACCGCGAACTCGCCGAACAACTGAAAAACAGCGACCTCATCTTCCGCCTCTGGCGCCTCGTCGAATGGCAGGCGCAGGCCTGTCGCAACATCGCCACCGCCCTGCACAGCCACGACGCCTACCACCACGACCCACGCCTCGAACGCGCCATCGACGGCATCCGCCAATCCCTGCAACGCCACCTCGAAACCCGTCCGACGCACGGCGGCAGCCGCCACCCGCTGCAACGCCTGCTCGACAACCTGCGCAGCATCAACTACCAACTCGCCCACCTTGACCAAGACACGCCCGACCCACAGACACAAAACAGCGCCATCGCCGCACAACAAGACCCCGCGCTCGCCGCGCTCCTGCCCGCCCTGCGCCGCCAGCTCACCCTCGCCTCGCCGGTGTACCGCCACGCGGTGCGCCTCACCCTCGTCGTCCTCGCCTGCTGCCTCATCGTCGCCGCGCTCGACCTCGAACTCGGCTACTGGATACTGCTCACCGCCATCTTCGTCTGCCAGCCGAACTACACCGCCACCAAAAGCCGGGTGAACCAGCGCGTGCTTGGCACCCTGCTCGGTGTCATCGCCGCCGGCATCGCGCCGTACTTCACGCCAACGGTGGCCACCAAACTGTGGCTCATCATCATCAGCACCACCTGCTTCTTCTACTTCCGCAACCGCAAATACAGCTTCTCCACCTTCTTCATCACCGTGCAGGCGCTGACCGCGCTCTCGCTCGCCGGCCTCGTTGAGCTGAACGAAGCCGTGTCGCGTCGCCTGCTCGACACCCTCATCGGCGGCGGCATCGCCTGGGCGGCGGTAACATACCTCTGGCCGGACTGGCGCTACCTGACCCTTTCAAACACCGCCCGCGCCGCCATCCGCAGCGACGCCGCCTATTTGCGCCACATCTTGGGACAACTACAACACGGCGGCGGCGACGACCTTGCCTACCGCATCATCCGCCGCCAAACCCACGAACAGGCGGCACAACTCGGCAGCACCGTCTCCGATATCAACAGCGAACCGCACAAATACGCCGCCCAACAAGACACCGCCTTCCGCCTGCTCAACCTCAACTACAGCCTCATCGGCTACATCTCGGCGCTCGGCGCCTACCGCAGCCAAATCGAAACCCGCGGCGAAGACCCCTTCCTCGCGCGCTACTACCCGCTTGGCGCGGAAATTGCCGACCTGCTGGAAACCCTCGACCAACTGCCGCCAGACAGCTTCGCCGCGCGCCTGCAAACCATCCGCGCCGCGCTCGACCAACTGCGCCCGCCGGAGACCGACCCCGACCCGCAACACGCCGTCCTCTGGCAACAGCTCCTGATGATTACCCGCACACTGGAGCCGTGTTACCAGGTGCTGGCGCAAACTCCGACTGCATCTGCGGACTAAAAATATACATACACATCGAGCGCTCAGGTGTATGTAAATACCCTGCCATAACGAAAAACCCCGCAGTAGCGGGGTTTTCCTTACGCATGGTGGCGCGCTGTTTAACAGGGGCAGCGGTTAGCCGTTCTGTTTGGCACCTTGAGCCGCAGCCAGTTTTTGCCGTTCCAGGCGGAGGACACCGAGGTGGGTCATGAAGCAGCAGAAGATGCAACCGATGACGGCAAAGAGCAGCAGATAGAAGCCCGCACTCCAGCCATATTTTTCCGCGAGGATGCCAAAGAGTGCGGTGCCGGAGGCGCTGCCGAAGAGATAGCTCAACAGGCCGCGCAGACCGGTCGCGGAGCCGGCGGCAAAGGCAGGGACGAGTTCGATAGTTTGCAACGAGGAGAGGAACATCGGCACGTAAATCAGGCAGCCAACGACGCCCGCGGCCACGGTAACAGTAGTGAGGTCGCTGGCGCTCCAGTAAACGAGAATGGCGAGGCCGACGCCAACCAGGGTAATCATCGACAGCGGCATCCGCTTGCCCTTGAAGTAAGTGTCCGTAACGTAGCCCGCCAGCAGGGTGGAGGGGATAGCCGCCCATTCAAAGATGGCAAACGCCAACGCCATTTCCTTTTTGGTAAAGCCTTTGGTTTCCAGCAAATAGAGTGGCAGCCAGGTCAGCACGCCGAAGCGGATCATGTAAGTGAAGACGTCAATGAAAGAGACGAACCAGACATTGATGTCTTTCACGATATATTGGGTGAAGATTTGCCAGGTGCTGAGATTGATGTTTTCGTTTTTGGTGACGACGAGTTCTTCGTGGTCATTTTGCAGGATGTCGCTCATCGGCGGCAGACCTTCGTTGTAGGTGCGCCCAGCGCCGAAGACGTAAAAAATAAGGGCAACAACGGCGGCAATGGCAGCAGGGACGACGAAATGCGCCGCCTGCCAGTGTTCCGTGCCGAGCCAGGCGACCGAGGCACCCGCAATGGGGGCGACCAGACCGCCGCCGACGTTATGCGAGATATTGAAACAGGCGGTGGTGATGCCGCGGGTTTTGCGCGGGAACCAACTCGCCAGCACGATATAGGCGGGGCCGGGGCCCATGCCCTGAAAGATACCGTTGAGCATGCAGAGCAGGAAGAACAGCCAGAAAGCCGTAGTAAAGCCCATCATCAGGTTCACCAGCGCCGACATGACCAGGCCAAAAATCATGAAATGCTTGGGGTTGGCGCGGTCGGCCAGGGCAGACATCAGTCCCTTGCTGATGCCGTAAACAATGAGCATCGAGGCGGAGACGGTGCCAATATCCTGCTTGGTGAAGCCGAAATCCTTGACGAGTTCAGGCGAGGAGAGGAGGAAATTGTTACGCAGGATGTAGTAGTCAGTCTCCTGTAGTGAATGATCGTGTGCGCTGCACGGGTGGCATGATAACGCCTGCGCGCTGGGGACGCTATTTGGCCGTTCGGCGCGGTGTATTTACATACAGCTGAGCGCTCGAAGTGTATGTATAGCGATACCCATAAATTCTCATACCCGGCGTGGCACGCCACAAACCATCGTGGCCATAAGAGAAAACCCGCATAACTGCGGGCTTTCTCTTCGCGTGGGTTCAAGATTGAAGAAGGCATTTACATACACCTGAGCGCTCGATGTGTATGTATAGTGGAATAAACAAAGACAACCTGGTGTTGGTTTCAAATTTATCCCGCTATAAATGGCTTTCAGGCGGGTTCGCGCAGGGCGGCGATGATGCGCAGCGCGTCGCGGGTCGCGGCGACGTCGTGGACGCGCACGATGTCTGCGCCCTGCCAGGCGGCAAGCGCAGCGAGGGTAACGCTGCCGTGCAGGCGTTCACCAACCGGGGCGCCGCCGAGGTAGTGGCCGATGGTGGATTTGCGCGAGACGCCGAGCAGCACCGGATAGCGGCCGTGCTTGAAGCGGCGGCAGTCGCGTACCAGCGCCATGTTTTGCGCCGGCGTTTTGCCGAAGCCAAAGCCGGGGTCAAGGATGAGGCGTTCAGCGGCAATGCCCGCTTCGATACAGGCGGCGACGCGCGCTTGCAGGTAGGCATCCACTTCGGCGACAACGTCGGCGT
>CAURAS010000108.1:0-5759 GCA_963522865.1 uncultured Cardiobacterium sp. | reverse complement strand
GCGGGTGAGGATTTTTTCGCCGGGGCCGGTGAAGTGGATGCCGTCGCCTTTGCGTACCGCCACCGGTTTGCCGCGTTCGTCGGGAAGGAAGGCGGTGTAGCTGCCGTCAGCCTTGGCAAAGAGGCGGTTGGTGTTTTGGTAGTGTTGTTGGGCTTTTTCGACTTCGTCGGCGATGAGGCCGTCAAGGTAGGTGATTTTTTTGCTGTATTTCGGCGCTTTCATCAGCGGTGGGCCAATCCACAGGGTTTTGGCGCCGCGCGCCGCCGCCGTCTGCAGGATTTTGCGGATTTCGCCGCGGTAGTAGGTTTCCCATTCGGGGGTGCCAAAGTTCAGTTTTTGTTCGGGCGCGGCGGGGTTGGGCGTGTCTTGCGGGTCGTTTGCGCCCAAGAGGACGATGATGAGGCGCACGTCCGGGTTTTCTTCGAGTTGGGTGGCGAGGTGTTCCGGCCAGTTGTAGTAGTCGGGGTAGCGCAGGCCGCTGCTCGGTTTGCCGCGGTTGATGCTTTTGATGTGGTGGCGCGCGAGGAGTTCGCGCTGGATGTGCGGCGCCAGCGATTGCATCATGGAGTCGCCTATGAGGAGGACGCGGTCGTTTTCGCCAAGCTGAATCGGGGTTTTGCCCGCGGGGGCAGCGGGTTCTGCGTCGGCTTGTGCGGGCGGTTCTTCAACGGCGACGGGTTCGGCTTCGCTGATGTCGATGGGGTGTTCGTCGTTGTCGCCGGTCGTAACGGCGACGGGGTTATGTGTCCAGTCGGCGCTGGCGACGGGCAGGTAATGAGCGGCGCTGATGGGATGGCTTTGTTGTAGGGCGTTGCCCAGCTGGTTCTGCCAGGGTTCTGCCGCATCAGGTGCCGGACGCAGGCGGGCGAGATTGACGGGGTCTGCATCGGCAAGCCAGACGGCGCTGGTGATGGGCTGGGCGAGTTCGTTGTTGTTTTCCCACAGGGTTTGTGCGTCTGGTGCGGGGGCGTCGGCGGCAAGTTCGGCCAGTTGGGCAGGGTCGGGCAGGGTTTGGGTAACGGGTTCGGGCGGTGTGACCGGTTTGGGTTCCGGCGGGGCGATGGGCGCGGCCTGGGCGGTGGCGATGTTGATTTGCGGCAGGGGCGCGGGGTGATGGTGGACTTCGCCGCCCGCGCCGAGCAGGCGCATCAGCTGTTGTTTAAGGACGTCGCCGCTGCGCCACAGGGCGTTTTTTTGTAGCGCGGCGAGGGGGGACTGGTGGTAGTAGGTTTGTTGCCAGTATTGTTCGATGTTGTGTTGCATTAGCCAGAGGGCGAGGAGGCCGCTGCTGGCAAGGGTGGCAAGGATTTTCAGGCTGCGGATAGGCATGGTGGTTTTTCAGTAGTTGCTATAGAGGAAACTGGGGATGCCGCTCGGCGCGTAGGCGCTGATGATGATGAGCGCGGCGGTAAATAGTAAGGCTTGACTGTGCCACGGCAGGCGGCGCCATTGCGCGGCGGCGTAGTCTTTCCAGCCCGCGGTGCGCGGGTAGAGGTAGATGAGAAGGTTGAAGGCGGCGACGAGGGCGAGCGCGGCGGCGGGCGCGTGCAGGCTGAGGTTGCCACCGAGGGCGCGGAAGATGGCGCGGGTGTTGTCGGCATCGTTGCTGTAAAACACCGCCCAGGTGAGGACGATGTAGTGGATGGTGCCGTAGCGGGCGAGCGCCGGGCTTAGGGTGGCGACGGCGTTTTTGCCCATGAGGCGGTCGCCGAGGTTGAGCAGGATGAGGCCGGCGGCATGCATCGCGCCCCAGATGAGGTAGTTGTTGCTCGCGCCATGCCAGAGGCCGGAGAGGAGCATGGCGATGGTGACGTTCACTTGGGTGCGCAGCAGGCCGTGGCGGCTGCCGCCGAGCGGGATGTAGAGGTAGTCGCGAATCCAGGTGGAGAGGCTGATGTGCCAGCGGTGCCAGAAGTCGCGCAGGTTGGTGGCGGCGTAGGGCATGTTGAAGTTTTCCGGGATGCGGATGCCGAGCAAGAGTGCGATGGCGGTAACGAGGTCAGTATAACCGGAGAAGTTGAGGTAGATTTCCAGAGTAAAGGCGTAGAGTGCGGCGAGGACTTCGGTCGGCAGGTATTGTTCGGGGTTGCCGAGGATGGGCGTGACCCAATTTTCTTTCAGCCACGCTTCGAGCCAGACGACTTTTATCAGACCGCTAATCAATAAGACAAAGATGCGGCCGCTGTCGCCGACGGCACGCGGTGCGGTCGCGGCGAATTGCGGCATCATCACCCCGGCGCGGCAAATCGGTCCGGCGATAAGCGTCGGGAAGAAAGCGAGAAAGAGGCAGAGGCGCTCCGGTTTTTCAACAACGATTTGCACGCGGTAGGCAGCGACGAGGTAGGTAATGGAATGGAAGGTGTAATAGGAAATGCCGACCGGCAGGAGGATTTCCACCGCGGGCAGTTGCCAGTTGATACCGAGCGCGTCCAAGAGGTTTTGGCTGTGCAGACGGAAAAAATCGAGGTATTTCATCAGGCAGAGGTGGCCGATGGCAATCGCGATGGCGATTTTGAGCTGCTTTTTGCTGCGGTAATACTGAATGTTGCGCGCGGCGAGGTAGATGAAGGCGGAATACAGCAGCAGCTCCAGCGCAAACAGCAGGCTGTAGGTCGCCACCAGCGCATAGCTGGCGGCGAGCAGCAGATGGTTCTGCACGTCCACGCGCGCCCGCACGCACCAGTACAGCGCGAAGAAGGGCAGAAAAACCGCAATAAATTCGGGGGAGAGGTAACTCATGGGGCGACATTATCGCGGAAAGTGCAAACATTAACAATCTGTATAGACACAGCAAGCTCATTGAAATTTTTGCGCGCGGGGCGGCGTTGCGCCCAAACAGGAATTATTGACATTATTTGTCGCGCTAGGCATGATGCGCGCACTTTTGCCCCGCCGGAGAAAAAAATGCTGAAAAATCTGATGAAAACGGTCTGCTGCCTCACTGCGTTGTCCATGCTGACCGCTTCAGCGGAAGTCAAAACGCTGACCGATGTTCTCGGCCGCGAAGTGCAGGTTGATGTGCCGGTCAAACGCGCCATACTCACCTTCTATTATCCTGACTATATCGCCGCGACCGGCGCGGAGCATTTCAAAAACGTCGTCGGCATTTCGCGCGAGTTTTGGGAAAAATTCAATCCCGGCAGTTGGGCGCTCTTTACCGCGAAAATGCCCGAATTAAAAGAAATTGCCGATGTGGGTTACGTTATCAGTAATTCATTCTCGCTGGAAAAGGCGCTGTCGCTCAAGCCAGATGTACTGGTTATTCCGAAAGTACAATATGAAGCGCTAGCAGAACAATTGCCGCGATTTGAATCCGCCAAGATTCCGGTAGTCGTTGTGGATTTCAATGATCAGACGGTGGAAAACCACACCAAGAGCATTAAACTCTTTGGTCAGTTGGCGGGTACGGAAGCACGTGCCGAAAAAATTGCGCAAGAATACGCTGATAGCATTGCCGATATTCAAAAGCGGGTGCAAGCAGCGAATCAGCCCAAGCCGAAAATCTATATCGAGTTTGGCAACAAAGGCCCGGACGAATACAGCTACACCTTTGGTAAAAATATGTGGGGAGCAATTGCCGATACCGTTGGCGGCGACAACATCAGCGCGCCGCATATCGCCACCTGGGGCTCGATTACCCCGGAACAATTACTCATCGCCCGCCCGGACGTCATCATGATTTCCGGCACGGAACTGGAGCACGACAAAAATCCGAATGTGATGTCCATGGGGATTGATATTAGCGAGCAAGATGCGCGGCAACGCCTCGCCGGATTCATGAACCGCACCGGTTGGGCGGATTTACCGGCGGTGCGAAATAACCGCGTCTATGGTCTCTATCACACCATGTCGCGCTCCATTACCGATCTCGCTGCGGCGCAATTCATGGCGAAGGCGCTTTATCCCGAAGCATTCCAGGATATTGACCCGGAAAAAACCTGGCAGGATTTCCATAAAAACTATTTGCCGATAGCGCCGCAGGGAACGTTTTTCCTTTATCCGGCACAGTAATGTATGCGACAGTTTGTTGCATGATTGATGTAGCCCAAAAACTTTGTGCAAGCACCGCTTGCACAATTGTGTTTATTCACACCTGTCTTAATTAAAAACTTCCCCGCCGCCCTTGCGCCCCAAGCGGCGGGGACTTTTCCAAGAGGCGCATCATGAGTCTTTCCTTTTCCCTTCCACTCAATCAGGAGTTTCTATGCTGAAAAATCTGCTCGCCGCTGCCATTCTGGCCGCTTCCATGACTGCCGCCCATGCGGAAGTCAAAACCATTAAAGACGTCCTCGGACGTGAAGTGAAAGTTGATGTGCCCGCCAAGCGCATCATGCTGGGCTTTTACTACACCGACTACCTGGCCGTGGGCGGTGAAAAAGCACTGGATAACGTCGTTGGCTTCTCGAAAGCCGTGTGGACGGACTGGACGCCTGCCAGCTGGGAGATTTACAGCAAGGCCTTACCGAAATTAAAGGAACTGGCCGACGTGGGCGAAGTGGAAGTTGGCACCTTCTCGGTGGAAAAGGTGCTGGCGCTGAAGCCGGATCTGGTCGTCCTCGCCGACTGGCAATGGCAGGCGATTGAAGACGACCTCGAACCGCTGGAAAAAGCGGGCATCCCGGTAGTCGTCCTTGACTACAACAAAGAACAGCTGCCGCTGCATCTGGAAAGCACCCGCGTCCTTGGCGAAATCACCGGTCAGGAAGCGCGCGCCAAAGAAATCGCCGCTTGGTACGAAGGCGTGGTGAAAGACGTGCACAGCCGTGTGGAAAAATCCGGTCAGCCCAAGCCAAAAATTTATCTGGAATTCGGTAACAAAGGCCCGGCTGAATACGGCAACAGCTTCGGCAACACCATGTGGGGGCCGCTTGCCGAACAGGCACAGGGCGACAACATTGCCGTTGGCCATGTTGAATATGCCGGGCCGATGAATCCGGAACAAGTCATCGTTTCCAAACCGGATGTGGTCATTATTGCCGGTCGCGAAACGGAATTGAAAAAGAATGCCGAAGCGCTGGTGATGGGCATCAATATTGAAAAAGCGGAAGCCCTGAAACGCCTTAATGGTTATAAAAACCGTACCGGTTGGGCAGATCTCCCGGCAATTAAAAACAATCGCCTTTATGGTATCTATCAAGGCGCATCACGCAGCCTGACCGATGCTGCTTCCATGCAATATATTGCCAAAGCGCTTTATCCTGACGCATTCAAAGATGTCGATCCGCTGCAAACTTACCTCGACTACCACAAAAAATACCTGCCGGTCGTCCCGGAAGGCACCTTCTACCTGAAAGCGGAGTAATCCGTGCCGCAGCAACTCGTTCATGACACGATTGCCGCCCACCGCCGCCGTGAAAAGCGGCGGTGGTTCATTATGCTGGCCTTCGTCGTCTTCTGTTTCATCACGCTGGTGCTGGATCTCACCAACGGCGCCGCCGGCGGGCAAATCAGCGCGCGCAACGTCCTCGATGCCCTCCTGCAATTCCGCACCGCGCCACCTGACAGCGAGCTGAACCTCGCCGCCCTCTGCCGCAGTTATCCGCTCGCCTCCGGCTGCGTCGCCGCCGGACAGGACAGCAGCCTCTGGCAAAGCGTGCTGCATTGGTGCGCCCTGCACTGGCAGACCTTCACCCACTGGCTCGCGCCGCACTGGTATAGCTTCCAGCAATGGCTCGGCATCGCGGGCGTCGATAACATCACCCATATCATCGTCAACCACCTGCGCCTGCCCATCGCCCTGATGGCGCTCGTCGCCGGGG
>CAURAS010000107.1:0-5790 GCA_963522865.1 uncultured Cardiobacterium sp. | reverse complement strand
CCGGCGGTGTCGAGGATGTTCACCGGCATGCCGTGGATGAGGATGGTTTCGCGCACGATGTCGCGCGTGGTGCCCGCTTGTGCGGTGACGATGGCGCGTTCTTCGCCGACCAGGGCGTTCAGCAGGCTGGATTTGCCCGCGTTCGGTTTGCCGGCGATGACGAGGTTGATGCCGTCGTTCATCAGCCGCCCCTGGGTGCTTTGGGCGAGCAGGGCGCGCAGGCGGTCGCCCCAGGCTTGCAGGCGCGCGGCGATGTCGCCTTCGCGCAGGAAGTCGATTTCTTCTTCGGGGAAATCCAGCGCCGCTTCGATGTAGATGCGCAGGGCGAGCAGGTCAGCGGCGAGTGCTTCGATTTCGCGCGAGAAGTCGCCTTGTAGTGAGCGGTTCGCCGCTTTGATGGCTGCTTGTGAGCGGGCGTTGATGAGGTCAGCGATGGCTTCTGCTTGTGCGAGGTCGATTTTGTCGTTGAGGTAGGCGCGGCGCGTGTATTCGCCGGGTTCTGCGAGGCGTGCGCCGGCATCCAGCGCGGCGGCAAGCACGGCTTGGGTGACGGCGATGCCGCCATGTCCCTGGATTTCGAGGATGTTTTCGCCGGTGTAGGAGTGCGGCGCGGGATAGTAGAGGAGGAGCGCCTGGTCGAGGGTGTCGCCGTGTGCGTCGCGGATGTGGGCGAGGGTGGCGCGGCGCGGTGCGGGGGTGATACCGCTGATGCGCGTGGCGATGGCAAGTGCTTCGCTGCCGCTGATGCGGATTATGGAAACGCCGCCCGTTCCGGGCGGCGTCGCTATGGCGGCTATGGTGTCGCGAGCGGTCATCAGGCTTTGTTTCCTTTGGCGTGATGGTGGTGCGGCTGGCGTTCGCCGTAGCGCTTGTTCATGATGTATTGTTGGACGATGCCGAAGGCGTTGCTCACCGTCCAGTAGAGGACGAGGCCGGAGGGGAACCACATGAACATCACGCCGAAAACGAGCGGCAGCATCATCATCACTTTCGCCTGGGTCGGGTCCGGCGGCGGCGGGTTGAGTTTTTGCTGGAGGAACATCAGCGCGGCGTTGATGATCGGCAGGATGTAGTAGGGGTCCATCGCCGAGAGGTCTTGTATCCAGCCAAACCACGGCGCGTGGCGCAGTTCGACGGATTCGACTAGTACCCAGTAGAAGGCGATGAAGAAGGGGATTTGTAGCAGCATCGGCAGGCAGCCGCTCGCCGGGTTCACTTTTTCGTCTTTGTAGAGTTTCATCATCGCCATGCTGGCGGCCTGGCGGTCGTCGCCGTAGCGCTCTTTGATGCGCTGCATTTCCGGGCCGAGGCGGCGCATTTTCGCCATGGATTTGTACGCCCAGGCGGACGGGGTGAAGAAGAGCAGTTTGATGAACAGGGTGGTGACGATGATCGCCCAGCCCCAGTTGTGCAGGATGCCGTGGATGAAGTTGATGACGTAGAACATCGGTTGGCCGATCATGAAGAGGAAGCCGTAATCGACGGTTTTGTCGAGGTTCGGGGCGACGGCTTTCAGGTCGTGCTGGATTTTCGGGCCGATGTAGATTTTGCTGGTAAAGCTGGTGCTGCCACCGGGGGCGACTTCGCGCGCATTAACGCTGGCGGTACTGATTACGTGGTCGCCGCTGGTATGGGTCAGCGCCGAAAAGTTTTGTTCTTCACCTTGCGGCGGCACGATGGCACCGAGGAAGTAGTGCTGGATCATCGCTATCCAACCGGTTTTTGTGTGAAGTTTTTCTAGGGTGCTGCCAAGTTTGATTTTTTCGTAGGGATCTTCGTCGTAAGAGATGACGCCACCGGTATAAGTAGCGACCTGCCCCAGTCCCTTGGATGGCAGCGGTTGCCCGAATATCCAGCGTCCGTAAGAACCACCTTGCCAGACTTTGTCGCTATGGTTTTCTACTTTATGTTCAATGGTGAAGTCGTAGGCACCGCGCTTGAAGATGAATATTTTGCTGACGCTAATACCGTCTTGTTGCCAAGTGAGTGGCACGGTGAGGGTATCTTGTCCGTCGGTGAGAGCGTAGCTGCTGGCAGCACTGCTGAATGTGTCACCGAGTTTTGGTGCTTTGCTGCCTGCGGTTGTGCTTAATCCGCTTTGCAGAATGAAACGACCAGGGTTTTCGGTGTGCAGCAGGGCGAGCGCTTTACCGCCATTTTTGGTTTCAGGATAGGCAGGCAGTTCAGCGCGAATAACCGTGCCATCTACCGCCGTAATATCAAGGTCAAAAACATCCGTTTTGACGTGGATAACCGCTCCCGTTTGGGGTGCCGTTGTCGTGCTGGCGTTTTCTGAACCTATGGTCGGTGCAGGAATATCACTTCCGGCAACTGTTGGGGTGGGAATGTCGCTACCAGAAACGGAAGGTGTTTCAAGCGTGGGCGTACTGGTAGTCACCGGCGTCGGCGGCAGGTTGGCGATCTGCCATTTCTGCCAGAGCAGGAAGGCGATGAAGGCGGCCGCGATGTATAAAAGCAGTTTAGGGTTGTTTTTCATGCTTCACCAAGAAGGTTTCGGGAACGGGGTCGTAGCCGCCCTTGCTCCAGGGGCCACAGCGCAGGATGCGCCATACGGTCAGGATGGTGCCACGCAGCGCCCCGTGTTTTGCGATGGCTTCTTCGCCGTAGTGTGAGCAGGTCGGCTCGAAGCGGCATTGTTGGCCGATAAACGGGCTCAGGGTCTTGCGGTAGAGGCGGATGGCGCCAATCAGCAGTCGTTTCATGTTTCAGGGAAAAGGCGCTGCCAGTGACGGGCGAGGGCGCGGGCAATGGCGGCGTTGTCGTGTTCTTCGGCGGCGTGGCGGGCGATGACGATGATGTCCAGCGCGGTGCGTTCGCGTGCGGGTAGCTGGCGGAAGCTTTCGCGCACCAGCCGCTTGATGCGGTTGCGCTCATGCGCGCGGCGGATTTGCCGCTTGGCGATGACCAGTCCCAGCCGCGCTGCGCCGTCTTGCAGACGACAACGCCCCAGAACGGTAAAACAGCGGTCGCTGCTTTTGCGTTCCGGGGCTTGAAATACGTGGTCGAAGTCGGCGCGCTGCGTCAGTCTCGCCGTGCGGGGAAATGATGTATTCACGCCACGGCGGCCGCGATTATACGGTCAGACGGTGGCGTCCCTTGGCGCGGCGGCGCTTCAATACCAGACGGCCGTTTTTGGTCGCCATGCGGGCGCGGAAGCCGTGGGTACGCTTGCGGGAGAGGTTGCTCGGCTGGAAGGTTCTTTTGGACATTTTTTAACTCCTGGGGAAAATTCAAAGCGCGCAATCATACGGATAGCCCCCAGAAATGTCAATTTCACCTACCGCGCGACGGCGGTTTCGGGTAGAGTTTCGTTGCCACTTTGGCATTTACATACACTACGAGCGCTCAGCTGTATGTAAATGAATCTGCCCCGTTATATAAGGCAAAGATTATGCGTATTTTTCTTTCCCTGCTCCTATTTACTGCCTACCTTGCCCGCGCTGAGGTTTTTCGTGGCGCGGTGGGTGGCCGAACTTTGGTCGTCAGCGACGACGCACGCGCTTACTTCTATAAAGATGAACGTTTGCCGCAGCCACTCACCCCGTTGCCCGATTGCGCGGACGGCGATACCTGTTACCGCAGCGAGGCGGGCGACATCCTGCGCCTGCAAAACGGCAGTGCCTGGTGGAACGACATCCCGCTCACGCCTTTTGCACCAGCAACCGACCCCGACAACCGCCTTTACGCCGCCGAACTGCCCTTTGAAGCCGCGCTGCTCGCCGACATCACCTTTGCAAAAAGCGCGACAACCACCGTGCAAAACAAAACCCTGCAATGGTACCGCGACCCCGATAGCGGGCTTGAACACCCGCTGGTCGCCAGTGGCTACCCCGCTGACCAGCTGACAGCACTGAATCAATACCTGCGCGCGCAGGCGCTCAACACCCTTGCCGCCCGCCGCGAATGCCTTGCCGTCTTGCCCGCCGACAAACGCGAGGCGCTGCAATACCGCGTTGCCATTACCCCGACCCTGATGAACGACCACTACGCCAGTTTCCACATCCACGAAGACAACACCTGCGGTACGCCCTACGAAGGCGACTACGGCATTACCTACAGCATTGCCGCCGGGCGTGGTCTCGAACTGGAAGACCTGCTCTGGCTGGGCGACAGCCCACCACATCCACTGGCTGACGACGACCCCGCTGACCAGACAGAGCGCGAGCGGCGCGCGCAATGGCTGCTTGCCACCCTAAAAACCGTCGCGCCAGAAGCCATGCAGGCTTACCCCTACCAGCCGCGCCATTACCTCTATCCCTATTTTTATCTGACGCCGCAGGGCATATACATCGGCCCACTCCTGCCTGCCCGTGTCGCTGCACATGCGCATCCTGCTGGCAGCGTCATTCCTTATAACGAGGTAAAAAAACGCCCCGGTATCCTCGGGGTGAAGGCGTTGCCCTGATCAATTTACATGCGCCTGAGCGCTCAAGTACATAGCCCCTACCATGACCTACGACGCCATCATCATCGGCGCCGGTGCCGCCGGCACCTACTGCGCCATCCACGCTGCCCACCGCGGCCTGCGCGTGCTGCTGCTCGACCACAACCCCGACCTCGGCGCGAAAATCCGCGTCTCCGGCGGCGGCCGCTGCAACTTCACCAACACCGGCGCCCGCGCCGACACCTACTACAGCCACAACCCGCACTTCCCGCGCGGCGCGCTTGCCCGCCACCGCCCGCAAGACGTCCTCGACTGGTTCGGCGCGCACGGCATCACCTGGCACGAAAAACACCTCGGGCAAATCTTCGCCGACCAGCGCAGCCGCGGCATCCTCGCCGCCCTGCACGACGCTCTCGTAGGCAGCGGCGCGACCCTGCAAACCGCCACCACCCTGCACGAGCACCAGCACGACGGCAACCATTTCCACCTGCGCACCAGCCGCGGCGACTACCGCACGCCGCATCTCATCATCGCCTGCGGCGCGCCGTCCTACCCCAAACTGGGCGCGACCGACCTCGCGCTGCGCATCGCCAAACAGCACCACATCGCCAACTATCCCTACCGCCCAGCGCTGGTGCCGCTCACCCTCGACCGTCCGCCGACGCAACTCGCCGGCATCAGCCACGACGTCATCATCCAATGCGACGGTGCGCCCGCCTTCCGCGACCAGCTCCTCTATACCCACCGCGGTTTGAGCGGCCCGGCGGTGCTGCAAATCTCGACCTATTGGCAACGTGGCGCGGCGATTACCCTCAACCACCTGCCCGACCTGCCCGCCGACGCCCTCGTTGCCGCCAAACGCGCGCAACCGCAACAAACCCTCGCGCACTTCCTGCGCGAACACCTGCCCAAAGCCGTCGCCGACCATCTCGCGCGCGCCTACCCCGCCGAACCCCTGCAACACCACAGCGACGCCGTATTGCGCGACATCATGCACGCCCTGCAACAGCACGCCGTCACCCCCAGCGGCACGGAAGGCATGCACAAGGCGGAGGCGAGCAGCGGCGGCATTGACACACGCGAACTCGACCCGAAAACCTTCATGGTGAAAAAACGCCCCGGACTCTACATTATCGGCGAAGCGTTGGACGTTACCGGCTGGCTCGGCGGCTACAACCTGCAATGGGCGTGGTCATCGGCATGGAGCTGCGCGCAGTATCTGGGCGCGGATTGAGAAAGGCGCCGGGTACGCGGCGTTAAATTTACATACACCTGAGCGCTCGAGGTGTATGTAAATCGCGCACCGCAAGACCTTATCCCGGGTTTTTCCCTTTTGCGGGTTCGGCAAATGTTCTAAAATTGCGCCTGTTTGCGAAACCGTCATA
>CAURAS010000106.1:0-5888 GCA_963522865.1 uncultured Cardiobacterium sp. | reverse complement strand
CCGCGCTCGCCTCGCTCTTTGCCACCGTCGCCCTGTGGCAATACGGCCACGCGCAACTGGGCGCGATGCTCATCCCCGCACCGGAAACCGTTTTCGCCCGCGCCGCCAACATCCTTGCCGACGGTGCTGAACGCCTGAACGTCCTCCTCACCCTGCAGCGCGCCGCCATCGGCATCAGCCTGGCGCTGACGATAGGCATTGGCGCGGGCCTCATCGCCGGCAGCAGCCGCACCCTCGCCCTGCTCGCCCGCCCGATTAACACTGTCCTCCTCGGCACGCCGCCGATTATCTGGGTGGTGCTCGCCATCTTCTGGTACAACATGGGCAGCACCAGCGTCATCTTCACCGTCATTATTACCACCCTGCCGCTGGTGTTCGCCGCCGCACAAATGAGCGTCATGACCCTCCCAGTGCCGCTCGCGGAAATGCTCTACAGCTACCGCGTGCCGCTCACCCGCCGTCTCAAAGCCTTCTACCTGCCGCACATCCTGCGCCAACTCCTGCCTGCGCTCATTGTCGCCGTCGGCACGGGGCTGAAAATTACCGTCATGGCGGAACTGCTCGGCAGCAACGACGGCATCGGCAGCGCCATTGCCAGCGCACGCGCCATGCTCGATACCGTGGACGTGATGGCGCACATCGTCCTTATCGTCGCCATCATCATGAGCATCGAATACGGCCTGCTGGAGCCATTGCGCCGCCTCTTCGATGTTACCCGGCGGCAGTAATGCTGGAAATATACATACACCTGAGCGCTCAATGTGTATGTATCCAGTATGACATACAGACTGGGCGGCTATACAATCCGCGCTCCATCTACCAGAGCCTAACTCATGCGCAAATTCCCGTCCTGCGTTCTCGCCCGCGTGCCAGCTGGTGAGCTGCCGTCCACCCTTGCCGCCGCGCAATAGCGCAAAGTATTGCAATGGTGGCAGAAAGCGGGCAACACGGCATACGCGCGAACATTGAAGCGGCAGACATGACCACACGACTGCAAATCGGCGAACTGGCGCGCGCAAGCGGCGCGAGCGTGCGCATGTTGCGTTTCTATGAACAACTGGGGCTGCTCGCCCCCGCGCGCAACGCCGCCGGTTACCGCCTTTATAGCGCCGCCGATATTGCGCTGGTGCGCAAAGTGCGCCTGCTCAATCAGGCAGGGTTGCCGCTGAAAACGCTGGCGCTGATGCGCGACTGTTTGCGCGATGAACCGCAGGATTTCTGCGCCGAACTGCGCGGTACATTGCGCGCGCAACAGATGGAGATTGCACGCCAGATGGCATTACTGGCGCAGTCGCAGGCGCTGCTCGCATCTTTACTGGAGAAATGATGATTCCCTATGAATATGAAATAGCAGACTATTTCCGCCAGCCGCTGCTAAAACGCGCACATGACATTTACAGTCTGTTTTTCGTCGGTGCATTGATTGGCTGGCTGACCATTCCGGCAGGCAGCGTGCTAGCGCTCGCTGCCTTGCGCCGCGCTCAGGATGCACCGCTCGCCAGTCATTTTCGTTTTCAAGCATTCAGCTCGCTGTGGATGGCGACGGCGTTGGCACTCGGCATTGCGGCGTTTCTTGTGCTGCGTGCATTCGCCGATTCAGTCATTTGCCCGCTGGACCGCATCTTTCAGCCACCGCGCTGGAGTACGCTTTTCATCATTTGCTATACGCTCGCGCTTTATGCGCTGTGGCTTGCCCGCTTTTGGCGTGGTTATCAATTATTGTCGCGCGGTGCGCCCATCCGCCATCCCTGCACGCCGTTTCTGCCCCGCGGATGAGAACGCCTTCAGGCACTTGCCCGCAACCGCCGCACCAGTGCGGCAATCGCCGGGTCATCGTCCTCAACGCCATGAAAAATGCGGTCGAGAATATCGGGGTCTTGATATTCCAACAGCGCGGCGAACGCCTGCTGCTCTGTCGCCGTGGCAGCAGCGTAATCTTCCTGCAAGAACCCTTGCAACACCAAATCCAGCTCCTTGATGCCACGGCGCGACAGCCAGGCCAATCTCGCATCCATAAAACCTCCGAACCTTTCCCGTTTTTAATACCAACGCAAAATGCTACAATATTCCCGTGAGAATCACAAATTTCCACAAAATTCAACGCACAAGACAACCGCCTGAGCTTGTTTGGCGCATTACCGACAGAACGGGAAAAATTCTACTGCCCTCAAGACAGGGTTTCAACAGCGAGGCATATGATGAAAGACGATTCCCTCATACTGAAAGCCAGCGGTATTGACGCCGGCACCTTCCTGCAAGGAGAGCTCACCTGCGACATGAACGTCCTCGCCGAAGGTCGCTGGACCTACGCTGCCTGCTGCAACCCGCACGGCAAAGTGCTTGCCGTTCTCTGGGTATTTCCCTGGACTGACGGCGTCCTGCTGCGCCTGCCACGCTCAGCCGCGCCCGCCTTCCTCGCGCAAACCCGCGAAAACATTGACGGCCGCGAAGTCCAAATCACAGAAACCCTGCTGCACTTCGGTGCGCTCGCGGGCGACAACCCGGCTACCGAACAGCACCTCATCGCTACTGACGGAAAAACCCTCATCGGCGGCGTTCCCGGCGTCATCCCCTTTATCAGTGAACTGCCGCAGGCGGACGCCCTGCCCGCCGAAGCCTGGTACGCCGCCCGCATCCGCGCCGGTATCCCGGAAATCTACGCCGACAGCGCTGGACGCCTGTTGCCGCAAGCACTCAACCTCGAAGCCCTCGGCGGTTTCAGCCGCGACAAACGCGGCTACGTCGGCCACGACGCGCTTACCCAACAAAAAAATCACCGCCACCTTGCCATCGCCAGCGTACCCGCCCTTGCCAGCGGTCAGCGCACACTCTACGACGCCAAAGAAAAAAGCGTCGGCATCCTGCTCGATTACGGCCACGCTGCTGGCGAGACCCTCGTCCAGGCAGTCATTGAAGACCATCAGCTCGGCAAACCGCTACACCTCGCCGATGATGACCAAACCTTGATATTCAAGGCTGTAGCCGCGAAATAACCCTATAATCCCGCCAATCCCGAGAACCGGAGCATTACATGGATCACAACATCATCATCGCCGCCGCCGTTGGCTTCTTCATCGGTGCCGTCCTCGTCTGGATCATCAAAAACACCAACCAAAACAACGCCGAGTACCTGCAAGAAGAAAGCGAAACCCTGCGTAAAGAATACGAAGCGCTGAAAAAAACCTTCGCCGACTACCGCAACAACGTCAATAACCACTTCGCCAAAACTGCCGATGCCGTTGATCAGCTCACCGACAGCTACAAAAATGTCTATCACCACCTCAGCGCCGGTGCGCGCGCCCTGATGGACAAAGAAAGCCTGCAAAAACAAATCGAAAAACGCCAGGGCAAATCCGTTACCCTCGCCTACCTCGCGCAGAACCAGGAAAGTGACAAACCCGTTGAAGCGCCCAAACCCGTGCCACCGCCCGCCAAACCGGCACAACCCGCTAAACCTGCATCAGCGGAAGCACCCAAAGCGCCTGTGCCCGCTGAAGTTGCCAAACCCGCCGCGCCGCCCGCCAAACCCGCGACCGCAGACGCCGACAAAAACGAAAGTCCGCAAGAAGCGCTCAAACGCCACTTGCATAGCAACCAGGGGAAAACACCATGAAAACAACATCCAAAACCGTCGGCCTCATGACCGCCCTCCTGCTCGCCGCCTGCCAAGGCAGCACCGCCGATGCCCTGAAAGTCGCTGACGACAACGGCAACCACCAACCCGGCAGCGGCGAGTGGGTACTCGTCGCCGGGCAAGTCAAAGGTCAAGCCCTGAACGTACAGGACGGCAAAGTTACCCTCAAACAGGACAAAGACGCCTTCGTCGGCGTCTCCGCCATCAACCACTACCGCGTGCCGGTCAAAATCCGCGGCAACACCATCGAGCATACGGACGAACCGCCGACCACCACCCTCATGGCAGGCTCAATGGAAGCGATGCGCCTCGAAAGCGACTATCTGGAAGCGATGAGCGCAGCCAAAACGCTGAAACGCGAAGGCGATCAGCTCACTATCAGCGGCGACGGCATCGAACTGCAATTCCGCCCCGCGCCGTAACCCGCGCCACAAAAGCGGCAACCACGAACCCAATGGCAATCACTAAACCGTTTGCCAAGAAAAACCGCCGTAAGGCGGTTTTTCTTCTTTCCAAGTTAAGGTGTTCATCTATGATAGCCGATATAAAGACACCTAGTTTCCGCTGGAAGTCGAATTTTTATCAGATGACGGACATAATTTTCTCACAATCTGCAAGCGTGCAATCTCTTCCTGGGTGTAATAATAAGCCATAGTGGCCTCCTTAAATTAATGGCCTTGTAAAGAGGTCAGTGCATAATAGCTTTTGATCAGGAACAGCATCCACATCAACCTCTATTTCGGCAGAGAAGATTGTATTATCGACAGTAATTATTGTATTCCCTCTACAATTTGCGCCGGGATAGTCCTCTGCCACATAACTATTTAAAACAGATTTAGGATTAAGTAAATATTTATCGTTATTTCCCCTCCTGTTATGGGAATATCTCAATGGCAAAAAACAATATCAGGAGAAGCGGTAACGGTATCTTTTGTCCCCACCACAGCGGGTCCTCCAGTTCATATACGCAACCCAATGGTTTGACGAATCTCATTGCGGCAAATCTCCTTTGCGCGATTGCGATGAGATGAAGACTGCTTTCTCGTAGATGCGGTCGGAAAGTACCCAGTCGCCGAGGTTATCGATGTCTGTGCGGTAGCAATCGGTTTCTTTCATGGAATGGGGTTTCCGGATTTATAAAAAAGCACCCGTTGCACGGGGATTTACGCAAGGAGTGCTTTGTCGGTTGGAATAGTAACTGGCGTCCACGTGGGATTGGGTATTGCATCATGCGCTCCGGTTAATGGTCGCGATGTAACCCTTATGACAAAGACAGCCAAGATTTTTGGCGGTAGTGGATGAGTGCGCTGAATGATTCAGCGCTAAATTTAATGGACGTGGCTTTATAGGTATTTCTGCATCGGCGATATGCGAATTAACCCTACCCCTCTCTCACGGGGGAGGGAGTGGTTTTGTTGCGCGCGCGGCTTGTGGATTTACATACACTACGAGCGCTCAGGTGTATGTAAACGGTGAATGATGGTTGGATTTATCGGGCGACGTCGCTTTGCGAATTATTTGCTGCCCCACCCCGGCCCTCGGAGGTGTCCGGATGACGGTGCGGTATGGCGGTTTGCAGGCTAACCCCACCCCAACCCTCCCCCACAGGGGGAGAGGGTTGTTCGGATGACGATACGGCATCGGTGGTTTGCAGGCTAACCCCACCCCAGCCCTCTCCCACAGGGGGAGGGGTTGTTCGGATGGCAGTTCAGCATTGGTGTTTTGCAGGCGAATCCCACCCCGGCCCTCTCCCACGGGACAGGGAAAGGGAATAGCTTTGTTACGAGTGCGGCTTGTGGATTTACATACACTACGAGCGCTCAGCTGTATGTAAATATCTCAACTTATCGCCCGCGTTGCAGCCAGTCGTGCTGAAACAGGCACATACGGGTCACGTCGCGATACTGCCCGTTAATAAAAAACTCATGGCGCAGCACGCCTTCCGGCTGGAAGCCGAGTTTTTCATACACATGGCGGGCGCTCGCGTTTTCCACATCGACGATAAGGTAAATTTTGTACAGATTCAGCACGCTGAAGCCGTATTCCATCGCGAGCTCTGTCGCGCGGGTGGCGATGCCGCGCCCCTGATGATCGGGAGCGACGATAATCTGAAACTCGGCGCGGCGGTGTACATGGTCAATTTCTACCAGTTCGACCAGCCCGGCCTTGCCGTCGTCGCATTCGATGACGAAGCGACGTTCGCGCTGGTCGTGGATGTGTTCATCGTAGAGGTGGGTCAGCTCGGCGAAGGTTT
>CAURAS010000105.1:0-5943 GCA_963522865.1 uncultured Cardiobacterium sp. | reverse complement strand
GGAAAACGTAGTTGCCGACGATGTTGGTCGGGATGAGCAAGGCTTGCACGATGACCGTGGTGCGCGGATAGGCCATGCCTTCGAGGAAACAGCGGCCGGCGAGGCCGACAATGCAAATGCCCGCGCCGGGCGCGAGGGTGAGCAGATAGCGGCTGGCTTCGCGCGCGATGTCCGGCGTACTGCCGAGCCAGGCGGGGACGTAAGCGCCAATGAAGGTGAGGACGGTTGCGGCGACACCGAGGAAGGCGAGCATCCAGATGCCCTGCTGGAAATTGCGGCGGATTTGCGCACGATCGTCGCGGCCGTTTGCCTGCGAAATGGCGGCGGTCATCGCCAGCGCGCACCCCGCCATGAAGAGATAAATGAAGGCGAAGATTTGCGCGGCGAGCGCCACCGAGGCGAGGGTAAGGTCGCTGTGGCGCCCGGCCATGACCGTATCAACCACCGGCTGACCAAAGCTCAAAAGCTGCATGAGAATAAGGGGAACGGCGAGGCGTAGGGTAGGGCCGAGTTCGTCGCGTAAACGCATGGGGTTGTCCTTAAATATCGTTGGAATGGACGGCGTATTGTACGGGGCGGGCGGACGCTATGCCATGCAAGACTTCAATATACATACACCTGAGCGCTCGATGTGTATGTAAACCGTCGAACGACTCCTTCCCCCGCAGCGAAGCGCAGCGGGGGAGGGCGGGTAGGGGCATCCATGCCATAGACTGGAACAAAAACGGCATCCGAGTCTGTCCCGCCTTGCAGCAGGCGGAAATTCCGGCAATGGCTACTCAGTTTCCGCCATTCAGCCGCCGGGAAGGGTGTTTTACATACCCTTGAGCGCTCTTTGTGTTTGAAAACCGCCGGACGGCTCCCTCCCCCGCAGCGACGCGCCGTGGGGGAGGGCGGGGTGGGGGCAAGCGGTATTGTTGGTGATTAAAATCCCAGTTTTTCAATTGTTTGCTGCCCTCACACCAACCCTCTCTCTTGCTTCGCAAGCAATGCTTGTCGCTTTGCGAGGGGGCATATCCGGCGGTTTGCCCCGCTTTGTTCACTACATCAAAAAGCAGCTTCTCCACGATTTTGAACAGGCGCTATACATACACCTTGAGCGCTCAGGTGTATGTATATTTGCCACGTCTCCCATGCCACAGGCAGCAAAAACGCCAGCGGGGTGGCGTTTTTTTTATGGGAAACAGCGCTTAGCCGAGGAAATCATCGCCTGCTGCGTCGTCTTCCGCAAACAGCCAAACCTGGCTAAATTTGCCGTCACGCATTTCCAGTAACAGCATGCCCGGCTGGTCGATGTTTTTGTCGCCGCTCGTGCCGGTCAGCCGGAAGGGACAGGCAATGAGGTCGCTGTTGGCCATTGCCGCGCCGTTGGGCGACAGTTGCAGGGTGTCGCCGGTGTGTTTGATGAGGCCGCCTATCATGCGCAGCACGTTTTCTTTGCCCTGATGCGTGCCGGAAAATGGATTGTGGCCGGGCTGGTGCCAGCGGATGTCGTCCGCCATCAGGCTGGCAAAGGCGTTCATGCCGCCGGTGGTGAGGGCGTTCAGACAGATGGTGACGGCGTGTTGTTGGGCCGGGGTCAGCATGGGTTGTTCCTGTGAAAGGGTTGGTGAAAGGGCAGGGAGCCGCATTTCTGCCGCGCAGGCGTGGGCGGTGAGGCTTTCGCCCCGTGCGAGGATGCCCGCGATGTTGCCCAGTTTTTCTGCGCCGGCGGCGCTGACTTCTATCAGGCTGCTGCGTTTTTGGAAGTCGTAGGTGCCAAGCGGCGAGGAGAAGCGCGCGCTGCGGCTGGTTGGCAGGACGTGGTTCGGTCCGGCGCAGTAGTCACCGAGGCTTTCGCTGCTGTAAGCGCCAAGGAAGATGGCGCCCGCGTGGCGGATTTTGTCGAGCCATGCCGCAGGTTCTGCCACCGAGAGCTCAAGGTGTTCGGGCGCAATCTGGTTGGCAATGGCGCAGGCGTCGTCCGGGTCTTTCGCCTGTATCAGCGCGCCACGGTTTTTCAGCGAGGCTTCGATGATGGCGCGGCGCGGCATGCCGTTTATCAGGCGCTGCATCGCCGCTTCGACGGCGTCGAGGTAGTCGGCGCTGGTGGAGATGAGGATGGCCTGGGCGATTTCGTCGTGTTCGGCCTGGCTGAAGAGGTCCATCGCTACCCAGTCGGCAGGTGTGCTGCCGTCGGCAATGATGAGGATTTCCGAGGGGCCGGCGACCATGTCGATGCCAACCACGCCGAAGACGCGGCGTTTGGCGGCGGCCACAAAGGCGTTGCCGGGGCCGGTGATTTTGTCCACGGCGGGTACGCTTTCGGTGCCGTAGGCGAGGGCGGCAATGGCTTGCGCGCCGCCAATGGTGAAGATTTTGTTGACGCCCGCAATGTGGGCGGCGGCAAGGACGATGTCGTTGCGTTCGCCGTGCGGGGTTGGCACGACCATGATGATTTCCGGCACTCCGGCGACGTGTGCGGGCATGGCGTTCATGATGACGGAGCTGGGGTAGGCCGCCTTGCCGCCGGGGACGTAGATGCCGACGCGGTCAAGCGGGGTGATTTTCTGCCCGAGCAGGGTGCCGTCTGCGTCGCGGTAGTGCCAGCTTTCCTGTTTTTGCCGGCGGTGGTAGTCCTCAACGCGCGCGGCGGCGGTTTGCAGGGCGTCGCGTGTTGCAGCGGGCAGGCGTTCGAAGGCGGCGCGCAGGTCGTCTGGTGTGAGGGTCAGGTCTTGCATGCTGTGTGCCTTCATGCCATCGAAGCGGTTGCTGTATTCGATGAGGGCGGCGTCGCCACGCTGGCGCACGTCGGCGCAGATGTCGGCGACGATGCGTTCGGTTTCGGGATTCTGGGCGCTTTCAAAGGCGAGCAAGGCGGCGAGTTCGCGCGGGAATTCAGGGGATTGGGAGTTGAGTTTTTTCATGGGTGCCTCGGGACGGGTGAGCGCCGCATTATAGCGGCCGCTGGGGCGGGTTTCGCCGGTTTGCACCGGTTTTGGCCGATGGGCAAATAAATCTGTCCAGTCAGCCGTTTCCCGCTACACTCTCTCCCCTATTCGTAAAAATTGAGGAGTTTTCATCATGAATCCCGTTGTTCTTGCCGTCGGCCTGATGCTGGTTTTGTCCATGGCGCGCGTGCATGTTGTCTTCAGTCTCATCATCAGTGCCTTCATCGGCGGCATGGTCGCCGATATTCCGGCGCAGACCATTCTCGCCGCGTTCCCGGATGCGGGCGTGACCGAACCCGGCGCTGTGCTGAAATTGAAGTATCTGGTCAAGGTGTTTGAGGAGGGCATCGCCGACGGGACGACGACCGCGCTGTCGTATGCGGTGCTGGGCGCGTTCGCCGTCGCCATTTCCTATTCCGGGCTGTCGCAGGCGATGGCCAATGTTATCGTCGCCCGCGCGCAGCATGGCAAGGGAGGCGGCATCAAATGGCTGATTATCATCGCCCTGCTTGCGATGAGCATCATGAGCCAAAACCTGGTGCCGATTCACATCGCCTTTATCCCGCTGATTGTGCCGCCGCTTTTGGTGGTGATGAACCGCCTCCGCCTTGACCGCCGCATGCTCACCTGTGTGATTACCTTTGGGCTGGTGTGTACCTATATGTTTGTGCCTTATGGCTTCGGCGATATTTATCTCAACAAGATTTTGATGGCCAATATCGACAAGTTCGGCAAACCGGTCGGCATGGATGTCAGCGGCGTCAGCATCTATCAGGCAATGGCCATTCCGGCGCTCGGCATGGTTGCAGGCCTTGCCATTGCCGTCTTCTACAGCTACCGCAAGCCGCGTGATTATCAGGATTTGCCGGTGGAAGGCGCGGCGGAACAGATAGAAGTCAAGCCGCTCAACATCATCATTGGTCTCACTGCCGTCATCGCCGCTTTCCTCGTGCAGAAATACAGCGGTTCGCTCATCCTTGCCGGTCTCACCGGCTTTGCCATTTTCATGGTGACGCACGTCATTCACTGGCAGCAGGCCGATACCGTGTTTAACAACGGCATCCGCCTGATGAGCATGATCGCCTTCATCATCATCACCTCCAACGGCTTTGCCGCCATCATGAATGCGACAGGCGGCATTGAGCCGCTGGTGCGCGACAGCGTCGCCTTCTTTGGCGACAACCGCTCGCTGGTGGTGCTGGTCATGCTGGTGGTTGGCCTGCTGGTGACAATGGGCATCGGCAGCTCGTTTTCTACCCTGCCGATCATCGCCGCCATCTATGTGCCGATCTGCGCACACATGGGCTTCTCGCCGCTGGCGACCGTCGCCATAATCGGCACCGCAGGCGTCCTCGGCGATGCGGGCGCGCCCGCCTCCGACACCATCCTCGGCTCGACGATGGGCTTTAACGCCGATGGCCAGCACAACCACATCAAGGATTCCGTCATCCCGACCTTCATCCACTACAACATCCCGCTGCTCGTCGCAGGCTGGATTGCCGCGCTGGTGCTATGAACAGGCAACCGGAAAACGCCGCCAAAGGCGGCGTTTTTTCTTGTTCGGACACCAGCCGCCCGATAATCACATTCCACTGTAAATTGCCCAACCCTAAAAACCATGAAAACCCCCGCCGACATCCACGCACTCCTCGCCCGCCGCTACGCCCGCCAATGCGGCAACTGGCTGCACGGCGGCGACTTTCCGCTCACCCTGCCGCTCGGCGTGCCGACGGAAACCTTTGCCCGTCAGCACGGCGAAGCGGTGCGCGCTTGGATACATGACTGGCAAACATGGTCAGGCGGCGGCGAAATCTCCTGGTGCGAACGGCGCTGGCGCACGCTCGGCACGCAGCGCCTGCCGGAAAGACTCACCCTGCCCGATGCCGCCGCCGTCGCTCGTCTTCTCGGCGAAGATGCCCGCTGGCAACGCGCTCAAAGCCGTTACCACGCGCTTAGCGCCCGCTGGCCGGCACTCGCCGTCGCGCTCTGCAAACATTACGACACGCTTGCCGACTGGCCTGATGCCGACTACCACATCCTCGGCGCGCTGCTCGCCTGGCTTGTCGCCCACCCGCAGAGCCACTACTACCCGCGACAAATCCCGCTTGCCGGCCTCTCCAGCAAATGGCTGGAACGCCGCAAGGCGCTCATCACGACCCTGCTCGCCGCCATTCACAGCGACGGCGAAAACCGCGACTTCTACACGCGCTGCGGCCTGCGCCCGCCCGCGGCGACCCTGCGTCTGCGCCTGCTCGACCCCGCATTGCGCGCCTGCGTCGGCGGTCTCGGCGATTTGACCGCGCCCGTTGAGCAACTGGCGGCGTTACCCGTCGCGCCGCGCCACGTGTACATCGTCGAAAACCTGCAAACCGGCCTCGCCTTCCAAGCGCTCGCGGACAGCCTCGTCATCATGGGGCTGGGCTACGCCGTGGACGCCCTCGCCGCGCTGCCCTGGCTGCACACCGCGCGCTGCCACTACTGGGGCGACCTCGATACGCACGGCTTCGCCATCCTGAGCCGCGCCCGCGGCCACTTGCCGCACCTGGAAAGCCTTCTCATGGATGAAGCAACCCTGCTCGCGCACCGCCCCCAATGGGGCGAAGAAAGCACGCCGCATCCCGCCGCGGAACTGCCGCTCCTCACTGACGCCGAACAGGCGCTGTACCACGCGCTGAAAACACAGCGCTACGCACAAAACCTCCGCCTCGAACAAGAACGCATCGCCTGGGACAGCGCCTGGGCTGCGATTACGGCGTGTCGTGCTGCCTGACCGACTGCAATATACATACAGCTGAGCGCTCGATGTGTATGTAAATGAGGGTAGGGCGGTCTGATTCGGCTGCGAGGTTTACCAGCTAACCCACCCCATAGGAAGGAAAGCCGTGCGTAGGGGCGCTTTTAACAACCGCCACCCGCGCCACCCTGCTAAAATTCCCTGAAAATCCCGTAAACTTTGCGGAATTTTTACAGTAATTACTTGAATTTACAAAGGAAAAATGCTAAAATGATTACG
>CAURAS010000104.1:0-5965 GCA_963522865.1 uncultured Cardiobacterium sp. | reverse complement strand
TAAACAACGTGTTTAGGTTAAAGTGTAAACAAGGTCTGTGTTCTACCGGGGCAGCGAACCATCCGCAGCGCGACAACCTCACCCGTTCCCACGCTTCCCTATTTACATACACCCTGAGCGCTCAGGTGTATGTAAAAACTGCCCCCTCCCCCGTGGGGGAGGGTCGGGGTGGCAGCGAACCATCCGCAGCACGACAACTTCACCCGTTCCCACGCTTCCCTATTCACATACCCCCCTCTATTCCACGAAATAACCGCCACTACCGAATCATCATCGCCACCGCACACAGCCCCGCTATAATGCCCCTCCCACCAAACGGAGACCCCACATGATCCAAATCCCCGTCATCCTGCTCGCCCTCGGCTTTGCCGCCGCCATCGTCAATCCCGAAGCGCCAACCTTCACCGCCGCAGAACCCGCAGAACCGGCGCAATCAGAAAAACCCGAAGTCGCCGTCAATGCACTGGCCGCGCCGGCGCGCATCACCGCCACCCTGCCCGAAAACATCCTCGACGCCAAACAGGCCGCCACAATCGCCCTCGACTACACCCCCGGCGACGGCGAAACCTGGTACTTCGCCGCCGACGGCAGCCCCGCCTCCCAGGCCACCCCCGGCGGCTACTACCGCAAAACACTCGGCAACACCGCCGACGGTCGCCGCGTCGTCCAGGATTACTACCAGGACAACAACGCCCCGCAAACCGCGCCCTTCATCCTGAAAAAAGACGCCAACCCGCACGACTTCAACAGCGACAACGCCGCCAGCAAAACCGTCTGGTACCGCAAAGACGGCAGCATCGAAGCCATGCAGGACTACCGCGACGGCGCACACTACGGCCGCCTCAACATCTACCAAAATGACCGCCTCATCGCGCAAATGCCGCTGGACGACAGCCGCAGCGACACCCCGGACGACCCCTACCGCGGCGACCCCATCGCCAGCGGCCTGCGTCTCTACCACCCAAACGGCAAACCCCTCGGCTACATCCACGTGGATGACGACGGCCGCGCCGAAATCACCTACCGCGAAGACGGCAGCCCGGTCATCGCCCTCCTGTTCGCCCCCGACGGCGACATCCGCGAAATCAGCAGCTGGGACAAAGACGGCAATACCCGCGACGCCGGCCCCGACCAGGACGAATTCAAAACCCTCGAAACCCAAAAACACGACCTGCTGGAGCGCGTCCGCCACCTCGGATTCATGAACGACGCCCCGCCGCCGCAAAACACCCTGCCCGCCCCCGCGGCACAACCCGGCCTCCTCCCCGAAAGCGTACTGGACGCCAAACAGGCGACCGACCACGCCCTCGACTACACCCCGCAAACAGACGGCCAAACCTGGTACTTCGACCGCGACAGCAACCCGGCAGAAACCGCCAGCCCCGGCGGTTACTACCGCAAAGCGCTCGGCAAAACCGCCGACGGTCGCCTCGTCGCGCAAGACTACTACCAGGACAGCAACACCCCGCAAACCGCGCCCTTCATCCTCGTCAAAGACGCCAACCCGCACGACTTCAGCAATGACACCGTGGACAGCCGCGTCATCTGGTACCGCCCCGACGGCAGCACCTACGCCGTGCAAACCTTCCAAAACGGCAAACCGACCAGCCGCATGAACCACTACCACGACGGCCGCCTCATCGCCCAAATGCCGCGCCCGCAAAACATGGACGAAGCCGACGACCCCTACCGCAGCGCGGGCGACCTCGCCGACGGCCTGCGCCTCTACCACCCCAGCGGCCACCTGCTCTACCTCAACCAACACTACGCCAACCAAAACGACGAAATCCTCTACGACAACGACGGCACCCCGCTCGCCGCCTACCGCGAACGCCAAGGCGAAGCGCCCGCCATCTGGAGCGTACTGGACGAACACCCCGAAAAACGCGGCGCCGTTGCCGAAGCACTCGCCCGACGCGAACACATCGAAAACCTGATACGCGACGAAGCCGAGGCAGCGCCGGAAGCCACCCCGAGCGAAGAAAGCGCGCCGCCTGCTGCTCCTGAAGCCAAACCCGCCGCAGAGCCGCCCCCTGCCCCGGCGGACGCAGGCGAAATTAGCCCGCAGCCCCCGGAAGCGAACCAAGCGCCTGCCGCAGAGCCGCCCCCTGCCCCGGCAGCGAAACCTGAAGAAAGCGCGCCTGCCGTACCCGCAGCCCAACCCGCCACAGAACCGCCCCCTCCCCCTGCGGACAAGGGCGAAGTTAGCCCGCAAACCACCACTACCCCAAACGACGACAGCCACCACCCGGACCCCAAAAACAACCCCGGCGACACCAACCTCCCGACAACCACCGTCCAGCCCGACAGCCTCGCCGCGCCCGCACCACAAAGCGCGCGCCTGCCCGCTGCCGTGCTAGATGCCAAACAAGCCGCCGAAAACCCCATTGACTACACCCCGGCAGCAGAAGCCGACCAATACGCCGACCGCGACGGCAAGCCCACCGACAACCCCACCCCCGGCGGCTTTACCCGCAAAACCCTGGGCAAAACCGCGGACGGCCGCTTGGTCGTGCAGGACTACTACCAGGACAGCAACACCCCGCAAACCGCGCCATTCACCCTGAAAAAAGACGCTAACCCGCGCGACTACACCACCGCTGCGGTGGACGGCAAAATCACCTGGTACCGCCCGGACGGCAGCATCCTCGCCATCCAACAATACCGCAACGGCGCGCCGGTCAGCCGCCTCAACCACTACCGCGACGGCCGCCTCGCCAGCCAGGGCGAACTGCCCGCCGGCATTAGCGAGCCGGAAGACCCCTACAGCAGCGCCGGCGAAGCCAACCAGGGGCGCCGCTACTACTACACAAGCGGACAACTGCTCGCGCTCGAATCCGGCAATAACAACCCCTGGACCTGTGAAAAACAAGGGTGCGAAGGCTGGGCAATCCTCTACGACGAAAACGGCCAACCGCTCGCCGCCTACCACGGCGAACGTTCCAACGATACCGTCTCGCCCAAACACTGGAGCAGCCTCAACCACACCCCCGCCGACGCCCAAGCGGCGCTCAGCCAAACCTTTGACGCCGCCCAGCAACGCCTGCACGAACTGCGACAAATGCAGCAACAAGACGGCCTCTAAACCGCGCTAACATGCCCCGCTCCGGCAAAACCGCAGCGGGGCATTTTTCTATGACCTATTTACATACACATCGAGCGCTCAGGTGTATGTATAACGGTCCGTATGCAGACAGCGTCTTATTAACGGCGCGCTCTCGCATTTGCACGCCCGCCAGGCATGGCGCGTTCCAGTAAAAAACGCGCAGTGCCGCGCAAGCAGCATATTGCGTCAAATAGACGGCGCGGCCACGTCAAACCGCCGCATGAACAGCAGCGTTTCCGTGTCGTAGTAGCGGCGGCTCAAGCCGATTTTTGCCATGCCGAGACGCCGCATGACCGCCTGCGAACGCTGGTTGTCAGGATAGGTGACGGCGACGACATGCGACAGCCCGGCGTCGCGGGCGCGGGCGAGCAAGGCGTTCGCCGCTTCCGTCGCGTAGCCCTTGCCCCAATGGTCCGGGTGCAGATGCCAGCCGATTTCAAATTCTTCGCCGCCGCTTTCGCCTGCCGAAAGCGGGATGGGCTTGAGCAGGATCGTGCCGAGCAACGCCGCCGGGTTGTCGCGCGCGGTGATGGCGAGGATGGCGGCAGGAAATGGCCGCGCCAGGCGATAGGATTCGAGGCGTGCAGCGGTCGCGGCAGGGGTCGGGATGCGACCGTCACCCAACCAGCGGGCGACTTCCGGACACTCATGCAATGCGACCAGCGCGGCAAGGTCGTCTGCCGCAAACGGGCGCAAGAGGAGGCGGGCGGTGTGGATGGTGGTCATGGTTTTTCCGGGTTTGCGCAGGGAAGGGCTGTGGCAGAGATGAAAAGCCACCCTCGCGGGTGGCTTTGTTTTGGGAGAAGTCGCGCCTTAAAGCGGCAGCACTTCCAGACCGGCGTCGTATTCGAGGACGTGCGGCGCGTCTTTGACGAGCTCGCTCGGCACTTCGTGTTCGACGGAGAGCCAATACATGCCAGCGCCCGGCCAGTCAATGGTGATGAGGCCGTCGGCGCCACTTTTCAGCTCGGTGAAGTCGTGCGTGCGGTAGCGCATGCCGTCTTTGGTAAAGCGTACACGCGCGTTTGCCAGCGGTTTGCCGTCGTAAACGACGCGGAATTTGGCGGTTTCACCGGCGTAGAGTTCGTTCGGGTGGGTCAGGTATTCGAGATCGAGCCCTTTGGCGCTCGGTTTGATGGCGTCCGCAGTCGGCTCGCCCAGGGTGGCGAAGGTTTCAGCTTCCAGTGTCAGCTGTTTGTATTTTTCGCGCTTTTTGTCCGCCATCGGGTTTTCTTTTTGGTATTTTTCCGGGGTACCGCGCCAGCGCACGCTTTTGCCGTTGTCGTCGTAGTTGAACTGGATGTAGCGCAGTTCGTCGGTGAAGCGGTGCGTGCCTTGTTGGGTGAGTTTGGCGTCGTAGCTGGTGCGCAGTTTGCCGGTCATCAGGTTTTCTTTTTCCATTTCTTTGCCGTCTGGCGCGTAGGCGTGCAGGTTTTCTGCCGGGCGGCCACGGTGATTGACGTCAAAGGGGAAGTCGGAGGCGCCGTCGTCGATGGTGATGTAGTCTTTTTCGCCGGAGAGCTGGGTAGAGCTGGGGCGAATCCAGACGTTGTGCGCGCTGGCGACGCTGCTGGCGATGAGAATAAGCGCGGCGATGTGGGTGCGTTTCATGTGGGACTCCTGTTACGGGGTGATGGTGAGGGTGATTTCGCCGAGTTCGCTTTTGCCGCTAGCGCTGGCTTCGCTTTTGGCTTTGACCGGCAGGCTGAAGGGGATGCTGACGGTTTCGGTGCCGCCTTCTTCACGCGCGGCTTCAATCATCAGGGTGTAGCTGCCGTCTTTAAGTTTGGCCAGACGCGGGTCGGTACTCTTGATTTCGATGTTGTGTTTGCCCGGTTTTTGGGTGGCGCCGGTGATGGCATCGGGCAGCGGTTTTAAGCTGCGGCCGCCTTTGCGCCACCAGTTGCGCAGTTCTTTCAGGTATTTGAGGCCTTCTTGCGGGTTGTCTTCTTTGCCTTTGATGAAGTACCAGAGGCTCAGGTGTTCGACGAGTTTGTGCTCGCTGTCTTCGATCCAGACGGCGACGTAGGGGCGGTGGTATTCGCTGCTTTTGATGTCCGGGATGGTGACTTCGATGTTGAAGTCCGCTGCCTGGACGCTGGTGGCGAGCAGCAGGGCTGCGGTGAGGAGGGTTTTTTTCATGAGTTTTCCTATGGGTAAATGGAGGCGCGATGATAGTTTTTTTGGGAATGGTTCGCAATATTCTGGGGAAGTTATTTGGCGAATTGCCAAACGGGGCGACCCAGAAAGCGGCTTTTCCGGTCAGCCCGCATCACCAACACCGAGTCGCCAGTAACCCCGGCCCTATGGAGGAGGCATATTGGTGGTCATTGCGGTTAGTGGTTTTCCGTTTTACATACAGCTGAGCGCTCAATGTGTATGTAAATGATCAATGATGCTTGGATTTATTAGAGGGCGTCGTTTTGCGGATTATTTGCGGCGCTCACCCCGGCGTTCTCGCGCTTTGGCCGAGCCGCGTATGTCCACAGGACGGCTGCCCGTTTATTTACATACACCTCGAGCGCTCAAGTGTATGTAAACGACACACCCGAACCTGAACAAACCCGCATCGAAAGCGCTCCAGATAGCGCTATAATCCGCGCCCTTCCCCATCACAGAGAAAAACATGAAAAAAACCATTTCCCTGCCCCTGTTGGCGCTCGCCGCCGTCACCCACGCCGACGACGCCGCCATCACCCAAAAACTGCACGACTTCGGCCTGAAAAACATTGAAATCAGCGACAGTCCGCTGCCCGGCCTGCGCAGCGTCATCACCGAACAAGGCATCTTCTACGCGACCGAAGACGGCAAATACTACCTGCAAGGCGACCTGGTCGAACTCGGCGACAACGGCCCGAT
>CAURAS010000103.1:0-5965 GCA_963522865.1 uncultured Cardiobacterium sp. | reverse complement strand
TGCGCGAAACCATCCTCATCCACGGCATGCCGGTGAACATCCTCGACACCGCCGGCCTGCGTGAAGCAGAAGACCTCGTCGAACAAGAAGGCATCCGCCGCACCCGCCACGCACTCAGCCAAGCCGACCTCATCCTGCTACTACGCGACGGCAGCGCCCTTGACGGCGCCACTGACGACGAACTGCCCGCCAACATCCCGCACCTCACCGCCTACAACAAAGCCGACCAAACCCCGCCCGCGATACAAGCGCAGCACCCCGGCCTGTGGATCTCGGCGAAAACCGGCGCGGGCATCGACGCCCTGCGCGACGCCATCGCCCACGCCGTCGGCCGTGATGACCGCGAAGAAAGCCCGTACATCGCGCGCGAACGCCACCTGCGCGCCCTGCACCAAGCCGAACAGCACTACCACGACGCCCTCGCCCAACTGCAATCGACACAAAACGGCGAACTCATCGCCGAAGACCTGCGCCTCGCGCACGAAGCACTGGGCAGCATCACCGGCGCGACCAGCAGCGACGACCTGCTCGGCCATATCTTCTCCGCCTTCTGTATCGGCAAATAGCACGCTACAAAATATACTTGAGATATGCCCATAGAATAAAACCGCCCTCCGAGGCGGTTTTCTCAAACGGAGGCAGTATCTCGCGCCTCCTCACCAGCCGCTCAATACCACCTTGCCGATGGCGTCGCCGCGTTCCAGCAGCGCGTGCGCGTGGCGCAGGTTGGCGGCGTGGATGCCGTCGAGGCGTTCGTTCAGCGTCGTGCGGATTTTGCCCGCATCCACCAGCGCGGCAACTTCGCGCAAAATTTGCCCTTGCGCGGCGATGTCCGCCGTCTGCCACAGCGCGCGGGTGAACATGAATTCCCAATGCAGCGACAGGCTTTTGCTTTTCAGGGGATTAACGTCCAGCGTCGCCGGGTCGTCAATGACCGCGATGCGCCCCTGCGGCGCGATGAGTTCGGCGATGGCGGGCAGGTAGGTATCGCTCTGGCTGGTGGAGAAGACGAACGCGGGCGCGCCGATGCCGAGCGCGGCAATTTGCGCAGGCAGCGGCTCGTGGTGATTCACCACGAAATCCGCGCCAAGCGCGCGCACCCAGTCGCGGCTGGCGGGACGCGAGGCGGTGGCGATGACGGCGGTGTCGGTCAGCGCTTTCGCCAGCTGGATGGTGATGGAGCCGACGCCGCCCGCCGCGCCGATGAGGAGCAGCGCGTTCGCCGCGCCCGCGACCGGGCGGCGAATGTCCAGCCGCTCAAACAGCGTTTCCCAGGCGGTGAGTGCGGTCAGCGGCAACGCGGCGGCTTCGGCGAAATCGAGGCTGCGCGGTTTGGGGGCGATGAGGCGCGCGTCCACCGCTTGAAACTGCGCATACGCGCCGGGGCGGTTAATCGCGCCGGCGTAATAGACTTCGTCGCCCGCGCGGAAATCCTGCACGGCGCTGCCGACCGCCTGCACCACGCCCGCGGCATCCCAGCCCAGGATGCGGTAACTGCCGGGCGGCGGCGTGTGTGCCGCGCGCACTTTGACGTCGGCGGGATTGACGGCGATGGCGCGTACTTCAACCAGCACGTCGTGCGGACGCAATTCCGGCGTGGGCAGTTCGATATCGAGCAGCGCGGCGGCGTCACTGATGGGCAGGGGGCGGTCAAATCCGATGGCTTTCATAAGGTTACTCCAGTTGCAAAAAAGCCGGTATAGCTATCCACGCAAAGCCCTGTACGGTGTTGCGCCGCCTCGCCGTACTGCCTTCGGCGGCGCGCCTTGTACAGAATTTTGCGTGAATTGCTATATCATGCTGTTCGTTCGCGGCACGCACAAGAACGCACTTTTATTTCAGATAGTTACTTGAAGGATACCCATGAGCAGACGCCCGCATCTCCGTTTTGATTGCGCCGAGGGTTGCCCGGTTGAGGCCGCGCTGGCGGTCATCGGCGGCAAGTGGAAAGGCACGATTCTCTTTCATCTGCTGCGCGATGAGGTGCTGCGTTTCAACGAAATCCGCCGCCTGCTGCCGGGGCAGACGCGCTACGGCTGCGCATTGTACCGGAGTGCGGCGCGGGTTTTGCGCTGTTATTGCAACTGCGCCCGGTAAAATTCCACCAGTTTGGCAAAGGGGATTTTGTCGGCGTTGTCGTACATGTCGGTGTGGCTCGCGCCCTTGACGTAGTACAACTCTTTCGGCTCGCCTGCCGCCTGGTATGCCATTTCGCTGAAGATTTTGGACTGCGCCGCGTCGCCGGTGATAAACAGCAGCGGGCGCGGGGCGATGCGGTCAAGGTCGTTCAAAGGGTAGAAATTGGCGAATTTGACGTTGCTGGAGAGCGTCGGCATGGTGGTGTGTTTCGGGTCGGCGCCTTTGGGCGTGAACTCGCCGCGCTTGGTGCGGTAGAAGGCGTAAAACTCGCGCTGCATCGCGTCGGTGTCGTCTTTCAGCTCGGTGACGGTGCCGCCGGTGTACGCAGTTTTGCCGCCTTTCGCTTCAATCACGCGCTGTTCCGCCGCCTGCTTGAGAATGCCCGCGCCGATGTTTGCATCGGCGAGCAGGCCACGGGTGACGGTTCCCATATCGACCATCGCCACGGTGGCGACCGCCTTGATGCGCGGGTCTATTTTCGCCGCATCCAGCACATAGCCGCCGCTGGCGCAGATGCCGAGCACGGCGATGTTGGCGGGGTCAATGTCATCGCGGCTGCTCAGGTAATCCACGGCGCTGCTGAAGGCGTCGGCGTAAAGCGTTGGTCCAACGGCCTGACGCGGGTTGCCGCCGCTTTCGCCCCAAAACGGCAGGTCTATCGCCAGCGTCGCGAAGCCCTGTTCGGCAAGGACTTGCGCGTAGAGCATCGCCGCCTGTTCTTTCACCGCGCCGAGCGGGTGGCCGATGATGATGGCTTTCGCCTTGCCGTGGTGGTCTTGGGGGAAGACGAGGTTGCCCGCGATGTCGATACCGTAGGGGTTCTGGAAGCGCACGGGCAGGATGGCGACTTTGTCGCTGTGGTAGAAGTTGGCGTAGCCGGTGGGGAAGGTCATGGGTTGCTCCTGTGTTTTTGCGGTTGCGGTAAAAGTGAATGCGGCCACGAGGGCGGCGGTGATGAGTGTACGGTGCATGGGTTCTCCGCTTGGGTGGATGTTTTTACAGCCGTGCAGGTCGGGCATTTATGCCCGACATTTTTTGATGTCGGCCATGAATGGCCGACCTACGTTTGCGCTGCCTGGCGGAATTTCCAGTTCGATGTCTGCCATTTTTGCGGCAAGTTCTGCCGACGGGGTGAGTGCTTCCAGAATGCTCACGGCGTTTTTTTTGTCCGGTCAGGCGGGTATATTCGGCGTGGCTGATGAGTACCAGGCCGGGTTTACCCTGAAGGGTAATCAGCACGGGGGCAGTATGGGCGGCTTTTTGCGCTTCGCTGGCGTGTTGGTTAAATTCGTGGCTGGTGTATGTCTGCATGGTTGGTCTCCGGTAATCGCTTGTGTCTGTAAACACCGCATCCTACGCCGGTTTTTCCGGCTGTCGCATCTCTTTTTCAAAGCGGAAAAAGTAATCGCCGCCCGGCACGTCCCCGCCCGGCGTATGCGGTGCGGGGTGCTGGGGCGTATAAAACTCGACGATGTGAAAGCCGCATTTATTGACGTAGAAATGGATGTTGCGCTTTTCAAAGTAGGGGGTGTGCGTTTCCCAAACTTTGGTGTCGGGGTAACGCGCTTCCACCGCCTGCCACACTTGCGTGCCCAGGCCTTTGCCGTGCTGTGCGGGCGCGATATAGAGCAGGTCAAGCGAATTGCGACCGCTCGCGTGGTCAATCTGTAGGCAGATAGCGCCGACGGTTGCGCCGCCGCGTTCGATGAAAAACGTCTGCGCATTGGCGTTATTCAGCGATTCTGCGATGTCCTGCGCGCTAATCACTTCGCCGTCGCCATCGCCAAATTCTGCCCGCGCGGCGAGGGCGAAGGCGTCTTGTACGCCGCGAATGAATTGTGGACGTTGGCGCTCGCTTACGGGGACAAAAAGCAAATCAGTCATGGGATTTCCATCAGGTCAGTAAAAAGAGCAGCAGTTAGGAATCAGCCCGTTTTGTCGTGGTGGGTCAAGACCCACCCTACGTTTGCGGTTTTTCGTAGCGGGTTTCATCGTTTTTGTCTGAGTTCAGAAGGTCATCATTTTCCGCAGGGTGTTTTCGTTGCGCGTGGTCAGGCGGATGCCGAGCTGTTTTTCCAGAAAGGCGTTACCCAGTTTGCTGCGCGAGGCGTCCTGCGGGATGTACAGATACGCCGCCTGCGGCCGGATGCACAGTTGCTCCGCGCCAAAATCCTGCACGGCCAGTCCGGCGCTGTCGCTGAGTGGCTGGTTGGCGAGCGTGAAGAACACGCGCTTGGCGTCGTAACCCTCGCCGGTAAACGGGTTTTCCGCGAGGATGTGCTGCAATTCCGTGGGTGTTTTGACGATGACCGCCAGGTCCACATTGAGCTGCATTTGTAGCTGGTCGTGGATGTGTGCGGCGGCATCGGCTGCGCTTAATGTGGTTTCAAAGGCAATGTTGCCGCTTTGTATCCACGTTCGCACGTTTTGCAGGCCGCTGTCGCCCAGGACGCGGCGGATGTCCGCCATTTTGACGGCGTTCTTGCCGCTCGGCATGACGCCGCGCAGGAAGGCGATGAGGGTTTGCGTACTCATGCGGCCTCACCACGGTTGCGTCGTCGGACCGATGGTAAATTCGCTGATATTGGTGTCTTCCGGTTGGGCGAGGGCAAAGGCGACGACTTCGGCGACTCTCAGCGTGCCGTTTGGGTGGTAGTGCTGAACGGTGCCGTTTAGCTCGTCGTTTTGGTAATACATGATGCTTTGGATGCCGCCGTCCGGGTAGAAAAAGCTACTTTTGCCTTCCGCTTCACCATTGCGGAAGTTGATGACGGTTTGGGGAGTGCCGTCGGAGTAGCTTGACACCATGGCGCCATCAAATTCTCCGGCGGCGTTGGTGCTGAATGAATTGCCCTCATGTCTGGAACTGATGTCGATGCAGGTTTCGCCGCCATCTGCGCGGGTAGTGCAATGGAGGGACGGCTGCGGTGGAGGTGTGTACACCGGCTCGGGTTCAACGTAGGTGTTGTAGCCGAATCCAGGGTTGCGTGGTCCGATGCCGTTCGGACCACATTGCCCCGAACCTGCGGGGTCAAAACAAGCCCATGTGCAGGCGGGGCTGGCGAGGAGAAGCATGAGTGTCAGGATTTTTGGTTGCAGGCGCATCTGGTTTCCTTTTTGCATACAGGGTAGAAATGTAAATGGTGCGCCGGAGCGCACCTATGTTTTTCTTTAGCGGTCAGCCAGTTTAGCGGGTAGCCAGTTGTTGCAGCCAGGTGAGATAGTCCGCCGCGCTTTGTTCAACCCGTTGCAGGGCGGCGGCGTCGTAGCCCGCGTTGCTGTCGATGCCGTAGAAGGCGAAGGGTGGACGGTAGTCGGCGCCGACGTATTGCATGGTGAGGGCAAACGGGCGCAGTGCTTCTGCCATCGTGCAGCCAATCGCGCCCTCCGGCGTGTAATCGGTGGCGGGCGTGCCTGCCGAGACGGCGAGCGCGATGGGTTTGTCGCGCAGTTGTTTGCCCTGCGAGCCATATGCCCAGCCGTAGGTGAGGACGTCGTCCAGCCATTGTTTGAGCAGTGGCGGGCAGTTGAACCAATACACTGGAAACTGCAACACGAGTTGGCCATGCGCATCCACCCGCGCCTGCTCGGCGGCAACGTCGATTTTGCCGTTGCGGTAGTGCGCGTAGAGGTCGTGCACGGTGAAGCGGTCAGGATGTTTTTGTAGTTCGGCAATCCAGCGGCGGTTTACCGTGGATTGCGCGAGGTCGGGGTGGGCGACGATTACCAGCGTTTTCATGGCGTCAGCCCTTGCGGAACATGTTGAGCATGCGCCGCGTGACGTAGAAGCCGCCGAAGATGTTGATGCTGGCAATCAGCACGGCGA
>CAURAS010000102.1:0-6023 GCA_963522865.1 uncultured Cardiobacterium sp. | reverse complement strand
ACGGCGAGTGTGCTGCCGTTGCCGTGCAGGTAGGGGACGCCGTTTTCCAGCACGACTTGGCTGCCGAGCTGGTAGTCGCGCTGCGCGGGCAGTTCGATGCCCAGCTGCAGGCTTTTCGCCGCTTGTGCGGCGGCGTTGAGCGCCGGGGCGAGGTCGGCGCCGCCGTCGTGGAAGGCAACCGCCGGGATGTGGTCTTTGCAGGTGAGCGCCCAACCGGCGGGCATGCCGTCGCTGTAGCCGCTGCCGCCTTTTTGTAGCAGGGCGTGGTGCGCGCCGTCGCTGATGATGAGGTTTTTCAGCGCCGGGTCGGCGGTCATCGCGGCTTTGGCGGCGCCAAGGTCGGCGACGGTTTGCCAGGTCTCGCCCGGCGGCAGGTTTTCGCGGGCGAAGGTGTCGGCGGCGCTTGCCGGGGCGGCGTTTTTGACTGCGATGTCGCTGTCTATCCACAGGCGGTTGCCGTTTTTCGTATAGGCGCTGTATGTTTCGCCGCCTTCTGTTTGGCTTTCGCCGGTGGCGCGCCAGCCGTCGCCGAGGGTAACGTTATCGGCGTCTGTGCCTTTGATGCGGATGTTGAGGCCGCGCGCAGCGTCCAATGTGTCTTCGCGCAAGAGGCGCAGGTGCTGGCTGCCGTTGCCGCCGAGGTCGAGGGTGGCGTGGTTGGCGATTTGTTCGAAGTCGAGCCAGGTGTCTTGCTGGAGCGCGGTGAAGTCGTTGGCGGCGCGGTTTTGCAGGGTTTGGGCGAGGGCAGGGTCGTCCAGCGCGCGTGTTTTTTCGACGAGGGTGGTGATTTCGTCGGCGTAGTAGCGGGCGATGCTGGCATCGTCCAGTGTGCCCGCGTTTTCGCCCCAGATGGAGAGTGCCGCGCCTTTGAGGCGTTTGCCGTCCACCGCGTTCGCGTGGTTTTTTTCGTCCCAGATGCCGGGGTTCCAGTCGCGCAGGATGAGGCGGCTGTCGTAGTTGCTGTCGGTCGAGTCGCCCATGCCCTGTTTCGGCGCGGCGTAGAGGTAGCCCGCGTTGTAGTTGAGTACGTTAAAGCCGGCGTCGAGCAGTTCCGGCACGCTGGCGCGCAGGGCGCGGTTCGCCTCGCCGACGCTGCCGCTTTGCCGCCCGTCGTGGCTCCAGTAGGTGATTTCGATGGCGTGGTCGAGGCTGGCGAGGTTCGCCTTGATGACGCCGTCGTTCCAGATGCGTGTTTTCAGGCCGCTTTGTGCGAGAAACGCCGCCATTTGGTTGATGTAGCTGATGTATTCGTGGTTGTTCGCCGCCGAGTAGCCAAATTCGTCGCCGCCCAGGTGGAAGTGGCGGGCGCTGTCGCCGAAGGCGGTCGCGATTTCTTTGGCGAGCGCCTGTACGAAGGCGAGGCTTGCCGGCTTGGTGATGTCGATTTCGCGCGCGGCGGGGTCGGAATTTTCCGCTTGCAGCGCCTTGACGTAGTCTTCGCCTTTTTCCCGCGCGAGCAGGCGGAAGACGGCGTTCATGTGGCTCGGTGTATCGAGCTCCGGCACGAGTTCGATGCCTTTTGCCTTGGCGTAGCTGGCGAGTTCCGTCACCTGCGCGGTGCTGAGGAAGGGTTTGCCGCTGTGCGGGTTCACATAGTTGCCCGCGCTGTCGCGCGTCGCGTCTTGCGCGCGCTGGCCGAGCAGGGCGCTTTCCAGCGCGTAGTTTTCGTGGTCGGAGAGGTGCAGGTGGAGGAAGGTGCCCCCCGCTTTGGCGAGGGTGTCGATGAATTGTTTGATGACGTCCGCGCTGTAGAAATGGCGGGCGATGTCCAGATTCAGTCCGCTTTCGCGCGCGCCGACGGTGGGCGGTGCCGGGTAGGCGGGGTCGTCCTGCACGTTGAGGGTGAAGATTTTTTGTGTGGAAAGCCCGCCCGCGTCGGTGGCGGTGATGGTGAGTTTCACCGTCGGCTCGCTCGCGTAGTCGAGATGCTGCCCGGCTTTGAGTTTCAGCGTGCCGTCGCTCGCCACTTCAAAGCGCGCGTCGCTCACGGTGTAGGTGTGCGTGTCGCCGCTGTCGGGGTCGTGCGTCGTTAATTTGCCGACGGTGGCGCCGTCTTTGCCTTCGGCGACGGTCGCCGCGGAAAGCGCGATGTCATCCGGCGCGTGGTTTTGGGCGGGCGGTGCGTCTTCGGTGATTGCGGCGCCGTTGTAGGTGTTGTTGTGACTTTGGATGTGGGCGCCGGCGACGCTTTCTGTCCCCGCCTCAATCCAGTGTTTGCCGGGGCGCGGCCAGTCGGCGGCGAGGGTGTTGTCGTACACGTTCAGCGTGGTTTTTTCGGTGCTGCCCTGGCCGTTGATGGTGATGAGCGTGGTGTTGCTGTTGCCGTGTTGTTCCAGCACGTTGCCGCTGATGTCGTAGGTTTTGGCGTTGCCGGTGAGGCGGATGATTTCGCCTTTGTCGTCGCGCGCGTCGATTTGTACGCGGTTGTTTTCGATGGCGACGCTGCCGCGCAGCGTGCCGTCGTGTTCGGTCTCGGCGATGTAGATGAGTGATGATGGTCGTCCGCCGGTTTTTGTGATGTGGATGGTGTTGCCGCTGACGCGGATGTCGCCGCTGCCTTCGCCCGCGCTGCCGCCGAGGCCGCGGGTGGCGTTGTTGATGGCTATCGCGGTTTTGACCGAGGTGGCGTCGATGTGGTTGTCGCGGATGTTGAGGGTGTAGTCCATCGTCGGTTCGTAGTTATGGACGGCGATGGCGCTGGTGTTGGCGTCGTTGTAGGTTTCGAGGCCGCGGATGGTGTTGTCGCTGATGTCGAATGTGCCCGGCCCCTGGCTGCGCAGGTCGATTTTGTTCGATTCGATGTTGGTCAGCAGGTTGATGCCTTCGTAGGCGTGGTAGTTTTCGCCCTGGCCGATTTGGGCGTCTTTGTCACCGTCGTCGTTCGTGCAGCGGAAGTTGGGGTCGGCGATGATGGTGTTGTGGCGGATGGTTACGTTGTCCATCGTGAATTGGTGGTTGGAGACGCCGAGGCCGACGAGGCGGTCGCCGTTGGAGATGTTGTTTTCGATGTGGATGTGGTTGCCTTCGTGGCTGTCCAGCCCTTTGCGGTAGTTGTGGTCGGTGGTGTTGCGTGTGTATGAAACGCCGAAGTTGTAACTGCCGCCGAGGGTGGCGATGCCGTAGCCGGTGCCGCCGTCGGCTTCGTGGCCGTTGTAGGCGGCGGTGTTGCTGTCGGCGCTGAAGCCGCGCTGGTAGCCGATCATCGCCCCGGCGACGCGGTTGTGGTGCAGGTTGCTGTAGAGGAGCTGGTTGTTGTCGCCGGCGGGGGCGTCCGCTTCGCGGATTTGCTGGTCAATCAGCGCCTGGCGCGCGCCGCTCAGGCTGGTTGCGGTCGAGGTGAAGAAGACGCCCGCGCGGTTCGCCCCGGAGACTTCCACGGTGTCGATGCGGGTGTTGTCCGCGTCATTGACGACGATGCCGTTGATTTTGCCGAAGTAGCTCGCCTGCGGGCGGTAGAAATCCGCCGCCGTTTGGTGCTGGTATTCGACGCTCAGGTCGGCGACGCTTTTGCCGTTCACGCCGTCTATCAGTACGCCGGCGAGGTCGCGCGCCTCGGTCGCGTTGTGCGCCGGGTCGTATTCGCCCTGCTGCTGCCAGTCAAACGTCAGCTTCGTCCGCCCCGCGCCCGCGCCGAATAGGGCGCGCACGTTTTCATAGCCCTCCTGCTTGAGCGAGCCGTCGGGGTTATGGATGTCCGTGCCGATGCGCAGTTGTTCGTGCAGTTTGAGCGTGCCTGCGCCGAGGTAGAGCGCCGCGCCTTCGTCGTCCGCGGCTTTGAGCGCTGCCTTGAGCGCGGCGGTGTTGTCGGCATTCGCCGGATTGACGCCAAAGTCGCGCGCGTCGATGTATTTGCCGAATTCTTCATGCGCGTAGAGCTTGTGCCCGTGCGCCGAGGTCGTCGGCGGATTGGCGGCGACGGTTTGCGCGACGGCGGCGGTGTTGGTCGTCTCCGCATGGCCGCCGTTGTCGGTGTAGCGCGCCTGCACGCTGATGGATTTGCCAACGTCATCGGGGCGGATGCGGTAAACCTCGTGCGTCGCCCCCGCAATCGCCTGTCCGTCGGCAAACCATTGATACTGCACGCCAACCTGCGGCACGCCGTCGGTGTCCGTGAGGGCGGTGGTTAGCACCGTGCCGACTTTTGCTTCGCCCGCAACCGCCAGCGTCCCCGCGTGCGGGTCGGCGGTGGCGATGTCGCTTGCCGCACTGCTCGGCGTTTCGTGATGCGCCGCCTGGTCGTCGTAAGTCGCCTGCACGCTGATTTTATGCCCGGCGTCTTCGGCCTTGAGGGTGTAACGGCTGCCGGTCGCGCCGTCGATGGGCTGGCCGTCGCGCTGCCATTGGTATTGCACTTGCGCCGGATTGAAACCGTCCGCGTCGGCCACTTGTGCGCTCAGCGTGCCGCCCACTTGGGCGTCTCCCGTGATGCTGACGCTGCCGGGCTGGTTTTGCGGCTGCGGGTTGGGCGCGGGGTAGTTCGGGTCGTCCGCTACGTTCAGCGTAAAGGTTTTTTGCGTGGAGAGACCGCCTGCGTCGGTGGCGGTGATGGTCAGTTTTACGGTTGGCTCGCTGGCGTAGTCGAGGTGCTGTCCGGCTTTGAGTTTCAGCGTGCCGTCGCTGGCGACTTCAAAGCGCGCGTCGCTTAATTGATAGGTGTGCGTATCGCCGGCGTCCGGGTCGTGCGTGGTGAGTTTGCCGACGGTCGCGCCGTCTTTGCCTTCGATGATGCTCGCGGCGGAGAGGGCGATGTCGTCCGGCGCGTGGTTTTGCGGCTGCGGCGCGGGCGTATCGACGTTTTCGATGGTGATGTCGAGCGTTGCCGCCGGAGGCGTCTGCGGCGTGCCTTGTTTGATGGCGTCCACCGCCGGTTTGGCGCTGCCGTCGTTTTTCCAGAAGCCGTAGTAGGCTTCGCGGTCGGCGGCGTCGAGCAGGTCGGGGCGGTTGTTGTGGTCGGCGTCGATATTGGCGTCGGGGATGCCGTCGCCGTTGGTGTCGATATTGACGTCCACGATGCCGTCGCCGTTGTCGTCGCGGTTGAGGATGCCCTGCACGTAGGCGGCGCGGTCGTTCTGCGCCTGGTAGAGAATCATCGGCCCGGTGTAGTCGGCTTTTTGCTGCCATTCGAGCAGGGTTTTGATGGTGTTCGCCTGCCAGGTTTCGGCAAGGCCCGCAAACATCGCGTCCCAGCCGACTTCGCTCGGCCAGATGTGCTTGCCGCCGTCGCCGTGCGCCTGCAGGATTTGCATCATGGTTTTTTCGCCCGCGCCGGGGGCGACGATGTCGCCATTCATCTGCGCCCAGCCGTTGTCCTTGAAGTCCTTGGCGAGAATGCCGTAGGGATGGTGCGAGAGCGCGTCGAAGTAGCCCTGCGCGCCCGCTTTGTACATGCGCTCCAGAAATTCTTGCGAGCTGATGTAACTGCCATCGGCGCGGCTGTCGCCGACGGTCATGCCGCCCGCCAGTACGTTCGCCTCCGCGTCGGCGGCGTGCGCCGCTTCATACACCAGCTTGAGCAGGCGGGTGTAATGCTCCGGGTTCGGGTTGGGATTCGCCCAGCTGTCGCGCCAGAATTTGTTGCCCGGCTCGTTCCAGAATTCGTAATCGTGAATGCCCTGCGCGCTGTAGCGCTTGACCGCTTCGCCGAAGAAGCGGGCGAAATCGGCGTCGTGCTGCGCTTTGGGCGCGTGCGTGCTCGTCCAGTAGCCTTCCTGCGCCAGTTTTTGCTGCTGCGCGGCGGGCAGGTCGCCGATGTCGCTCGCCCAGTTGGGCGTGCCCATGACCTGCATCAGCACTTTCATGCCGTATTTTTGCGCCAGCCTGACCGCATCATCGACGTAGCGCCAGTCGTAGCTGCCGTCGTCTTGCGGCTGCACCTGGTTCCAGCCAGCGGTGATGCGCACCCATTTCACGCCGAGCGCGGCGGCACGGGCGTAACTCTCCTCAATGGCGGTGCTGTCATCGCCCGCCCAGCGCGGGTTGAACGGCTGCACGCCGACGCCGTTGGTGCCGCGAAACGCCTCGCG
>CAURAS010000101.1:0-6028 GCA_963522865.1 uncultured Cardiobacterium sp. | reverse complement strand
AGCGTGCCGAAGCCGCCGGGCATGACGACGTAGGCGTTGGCGTATTTGACGAACATCACCTTGCGCGAGAAAAAGTGGCGGAATTCCAGCGACACATCCTGAAACTGGTTCGACGACTGCTCATGCGGCAGCTGGATGTTCAGCCCGACCGACAGGCCCTTTTCGCCCGCGTACGCGCCCTGGTTCGCTGCTTCCATCACGCCGGGGCCGCCGCCCGAAACCACGGAAAAGCCCGCATCCGAGAGGCGTTTGGCGATTTCCCGCGTCTGCTGGCAGACCGGATGCTCGGCGGGCAGGCGCGCCGAGCCGAAAATACTCACCGACGGCGGAATCACCGCCAGCTTCTCAAACCCCTCAACAAATTCCGAAACAATGCGGAACACCCGCCACGCTTCGCCCTGCAACCCCGGCACATTATCGGGATGCAAATCCTTCGGCGGACGACGTTTAGCCATAAAACACTCCTTTAATAATTGACAAGCACCCGCAGCGTCCAAACAATAGCGCGCCTGCGGAAAACGCGCCATTCTGCCGCAAAGCCCCGCCCATCACAACGGAACCCCCATGCACCAGCCCGACCCGAATCACCTCGTCGTCCTTGTGGACGGCTCGTCCTACCTTTTCCGTGCCTACCACGGCCTGCCGCCGCTCACCACCCGCGACGGCCACCCGACCGGTGCGCTGCACGGCGTCATCAAAATGCTCGCCAAACTCTACGACGACCACCAGCCCGCCTACTTCGGCGTCGTCTTTGATGCCAAAGGCAAAACCTTCCGCCACGACCTCTACCCCGCCTACAAGGCGCACCGCCCGCCGATGCCGGAAGAACTGCGCGTACAAATCGAGCCGCTGCACCGCCTCATCGAAGCGCTCGGCTTCCCGCTCATCATCGAGCCCGGCGTGGAAGCGGACGACGTCATCGGCACACTTGCCATGAAAGCGCTCTCCGAGCACTACCAGGTCGTCATCTCCAGCGGCGACAAAGACATGGCGCAACTGCTCACCCATGCCGACATCACCCTGCTCGACACCATGAAAAACGCGGTAACCACCACCGCCAACATCGCCGAGCGCTTCAAAGTGGACGCCCTGCGCGCCGACCAAGTCATCGACTTCCTCGCGCTTGTCGGCGACACCGCCGACAACATCCCCGGCGTCGCCAAAGTCGGGCCAAAAACCGCCGCCAAATGGCTGGCCGAATACCAAAACATCGACAACCTCATCGACAACGCCAGCAAAATCCCCGGCAAAATCGGCGACAACCTGCGCGCCGGCCTCGACACCCTGCGCCTCTCGCAACAACTCGCCACCATCAACACCGCGCTCGACCTCAACACCACCATCGCCGACCTCGCCCTACAACCGCGCCAGCCGGACAAACTCGCCGCCCTCTGCGACACCTACGAACTCGCGAGCATCAAGGCACAATACCTGAAAACCCCGGCCGCGCCGCCACCCGCGCCCGTCGCCACCCACTACCGCGCCATCACCACCCTGGACGAACTCGACGCGCTCATCAACCGCCTGCAAAACAGCGACGGCTACGCCATCGACACCGAAACCGACAGCCTTGACTACATGCGCGCCAACCTCGTCGGCATCAGCGTCGCGCCCGCGCCCGGCGAAGCCTACTACCTGCCGCTCGCGCACCAATTGAGCACCAACCTGCCCTACAGCGAAGCGCTCGCCCGCTTAAAACCGCTCATCGAAGCCGAGACCCCGCCAAAAAGCGGCCAGCACCACAAATACGACCGGCACATATTTGCCCGCGCGGGCATAGAGTTACGCGGCGTCGCCGACGACACCATGCTGATGAGCTACATCGCCGACAGCACCGCCACCCGCCACAACCTCGACGACCTCGCCGACTACTACCTCAACCACAAAACCACCACCTTCGAAGACATCGCCGGCAAAGGCGCCAAACAACTCACCTTCGACCAAATCCCGCTCGAAGCCGCGACCGACTACGCCTGCGAAGACGCCGACATCACCCTGCGCCTAAAAAACCACCTCGCGCCCAAACTCGCCGCTGCGCCGCGCCTAGACGCCCTCTACCGCGACCTCGAAATGCCGCTCGCCGAACTCCTCTACAAAATCGAAGCCACCGGCGTACGCATCGACCCGGCGGCGCTCGCCGCACAAAGCGCCGAAATCAGCGACCAACTCGCCGCCCTCGAACAAGCGGCGCACACCCTCGCCGGCAGCCCCTTCAACCTCGGCTCGCCCAAACAACTACAAGAAATCCTCTACGACCAACTCGGCCTGCCCGTCTTGCGCAAAACCCCGAAAGGCCAACCGAGCACCAACGAAGAAGTGCTGGAAGAACTCGCCAACAGCCACGACGCCGAACTGCCGCGCCTCATCCTCGAACACCGGGGACTGGCCAAACTCAAAACCACCTACACCGATCGCCTGCCCGAACTCATCAACCCGCAGACCGGGCGCATCCACACCAGCTACCACCAAGCCGTTACCAGCACCGGCCGCCTCTCCTCCTCCGACCCCAACCTGCAAAACATCCCGGTGCGCAGCGAAGCCGGCCGCCGCATCCGCCGCGCCTTCATCGCAGAAGACGGCTGGCAAATACTCGCCGCCGACTACTCCCAAATCGAGCTGCGCATCATGGCGCACCTCTCCGCCGACCCCGGCTTGCTCGCCGCCTTTGCGCGTGGCGACGACATCCACCGGGCGACCGCCGCCGAAATCTTCGGCGTCGCGCCGGCAGACGTCAGCCGCGAACAACGCCGCGACGCCAAAGCTATCAACTTCGGCCTCATCTACGGCATGAGCGCCTTCGGCCTCGCGCGCCAACTGGGCATCCCGCGCGGCCAGGCCGCCGACTACATCGACACCTACTTCGCGCGCTACCCCAAAGTACGCGACTACATGGAAACCACGCGCGAAACCGCGCACAAACAAGGCTACGTCGAAACCCTGCTCGGCCGCCGCCTCTACCTGCCGGACATCAACAGCAAAAACCCGCAGCGGCGCCAGGCAAGCGAACGCCTCGCCATCAACGCGCCGATGCAAGGCAGCGCCGCCGACATCATCAAACGCGCCATGCTCGCCATCGCACAAGAACTGGGATTAGCCTCCCTTCCCAATACAAACTCCCTCCCCCGTGGGGGAGGGCGTGGGTCTCCCCTTGAAAAAGGCGAAAGCCTTTTTCAAGGGAACCCGGGGTGGGGGCAGCACACAGACTACGCAGCGGACGCGCACACCCCCCTCCCCTGCGCAGCGGGGGAGGGCGGGGGAGGGGGTGTAAAAAACCACGCAGCGACAACCCGCGACGACCTGCGCCTCATCATGCAAGTACACGATGAACTCGTCTTTGAAATCCGCCCAGAAGCCGCCGCCGAACTCACGCCGCGCATCGTCGCGCTGATGGAAAACGCGATGACCCTGAGCGTGCCGCTCATCGTCGAAACTGGCCTGGGCGCCAACTGGGACGAAGCGCACTAAATATACATACACTTCGAGCGCTCAACTGTATGTATAACCCCCCAAGGCACCGTTATACATACAGCTGAGCGCTCATAGTGTATGTATAACTGCCCCCGTTTCCGGCATGGGCGCCAGTAGGGGTATCATGCAGTTACGGCAGTAATCTATCTGCCGCATACAGGAGAGACATCATGCAAACCCTCAAAATGCATCATGGCGTCGCAATTCCCGTTTTGGGATTCGGTGTCTTTCAAATTCCGCCCGCAGAAACCGAACAAGCAGTAATCAATGCCATTGCCGCCGGATATCGCCATATAGATACCGCGCAAGGCTATCTCAATGAAACGGAAGTCGGCAAAGGCATTGCCAAAAGCGGCATAGCGCGCGAAGCATTATTCATTACTACCAAAGTCTGGGTTGAGAATGCCGGCGAAGCGGCGGCAGAAGCCTCGCTGGAGCGCTCATTACAGCGGCTCAATATAGAATATCTGGATTTGGTTTTAATTCATTAGCCCTATGGCGATATCTATGGCAGCTGGCGGGCGCTGGAACAATTCCAGGCGGTGGGCAAAATTCGCGCTATTGGCGTCAGCAATTTCACTCCGGATCGCGCCGTCGATTTAGGAACATTTAATCAAATCATGCCGCAGGTGAACCAGATTGAGATTAAGCCCTTCCATCAGCGACAGGCGCAAGTAGAAGCCTTGCAGGCAGAAGGCATAATTGTCGAGGCCTGGGCGCCTTTTGCCGAAGGCAAAAACGACATTTTCCACAATCCGGTGCTCATGCAGATTGGCGCGCAATACGGCAAAACCGTGGCGCAAGTGATTCTGCGTTGGCTGGTGGAGCGCAATATCGTCGCCCTCGCCAAATCCACCAAACCGGAACGCATGACGGAAAACCTTGATATCTTTGATTTCAGCCTGAATGAGGCCGATAAAGCCGCCATTGCCGCGCTGGATGTGGGCGAAAGCCAATTCATCAATCATCAAAATATCGATGTGGTGAAATGGATGAAAACGCGGATTTTTAATGTGTGATGCGATGAATACGATGAAAAAGACTTTAATCGTTTCCGGCCATCCGGATTTGGCGGCCTCGCTTGCCAATGCAACCATTTTGGCCGAAGTCGAAAAATTATTGCCCGAGGCGGAAATCCGTCGCCTCGATAGCCTTTACCCTGATTACCGCTTTAATATCGCCTCCGAACAGCAGGCGTTATTGGCAGCGGATATTATCGTCTGGCAATTTCCTTTTTCCTGGTATTCCGTGCCGGGGCTAATGAAATTATGGCTGGACCAAGTATTCCTGCACGGCTTTTCGCATGGCGCGCAGAAACAGTTAAGCGGCAAGAAATTATTGCTGTCTTTTACCGCCGGTGCCCCCCCTGCACTTTATACGCGCGGAGGCGCTTTCGGGCATGCGGTGGAGGATTATTTAATGCCGTTTGTGACGCTCGCTTTTTTATGCGGTTTAGATTTGCAGCCGCCCGTTTATTCAACGGGTTTGAGTTATGCCACGCGCGATGATGCGGCGGCTATTGAGAAACAGCGCGCCGCCGCACAAGCGCATGCCGCGCAGTTAATTGCAGCCTTTCGGCAATTAGCGGATTGACACGTTGAAAAAACCGCCTACGGGCGGTTTTTTATTTTAGGGTTTGGATGTATCGTCGCAGGCGGCTATTGTCCCGGGGATGCCGAGCGCTCGTGCGATGGCGAGCGCGGTGAGGCCGATGCCGCTGGTGCCGCCATGTACCAGCAGGGTTTCGCCGGTGCGCATCTGGCCGTGCATGAAAAGGTTTGCCCAGACGGTGAAGGCGGTTTCCGGCAGCATCGCCGCCTCTTGCAGGCTGTAGCCCGCGGGCAGCGGCAGGGTTTGGCTCGCCTTGACGACGCAGTATTCGGCGTACGCCCCGCCGTCGGTTAGCGCGCAGACGGAGTCGCCGACGGCAAAGCCGCTAACGCCAGCGCCAAGCGCGACCACTTCGCCGGAGAGTTCCAGCCCCATGATGGGGGTTACGCCTGCGGGCATGGGGTAGACGCCTTCGCGCTGCATGATGTCCGGGCGGTTGACACCGGCGTAGGCGGTTTTGATGAGGAGTTCGCCCGCTTCTGGCGCGGGCAGGGCGGCGTCTTCGATGTAGAGGACGTCCACGCCGCCGGGATGGGTCATGTTGATGCGTTGCATGGGATTCCTTGGGTTTGTGATGGGGATGCGGGTTGTCGCCCCGCCTGGTTTGCCGTTTACATACAGCTGAGCGCTCAAGGTGTATGTAAATATCCGGTATATACCACGGTTATCGAAATTTTTAACGGTTTCTTAAAATTTCTTATATGATTTTCCCGCTGTCGCGCGGTGTTGCCGCGTGTGGCGCGGGATCAGGCGTGCTGCCTGTTTCTTTTTCTCACCATCAGGAGTGATAACCCGATGATTCAGTTAATTGTTGCCTGCCACGGGCGGTTTGCCGAGGAGCTCGTCAATTCCGCCGCGATGGTCTTTGGCGAGACCGAGGGCGTGCATGCGGTAACGTTCATGCCCGGCGAGGGGCCGGAGGATTTGATCCGCAAGTATGAGGCGATTA
>CAURAS010000100.1:0-6035 GCA_963522865.1 uncultured Cardiobacterium sp. | reverse complement strand
TCCAAATCAACACCTCGGACGAACCGCAAAAATACGGGATGACGCCGGACGCTGCCGACGCCTTCATCCGCGCCTTGCCCGCCTACAGCGCGCTGCGCCCGCGTGGCCTGATGACACTCGCCCTCTTTAGCGACGACCATGAAGCGGTGCGCCGCTGCTTCATCCGCCTGCGCGAATTGCGCGACCGCCTGCGCCAGACCAACCCGGCGATTGCCGAACTCTCGATGGGGATGTCCGGCGATTTCGAGCTTGCCATTGCCGAAGGCGCGACCACGGTGCGCGTCGGCCAGGCCATCTTCGGCGCGCGTAAAACTCCGGACAGCGAATACTGGCCGGGACTCGCACCAACGCCGTGAGGCACGGCATATTTACATACATATCGAGCGCTCAAGTGTATGTAAATGCCATTTCACCCGCGCTTCACTGAGCCCAAATAAATCGCCAGCAGCGTCAGCACCGCACCGCCCCACTGAATCGCCGCGACCGGTTTCATCAGCCAAAACGCATCCAGCAGCAACGCGGCGACCGGCTCGGCCAGCAAAAACAGTCCGGTCAGCGCCAGCGACAGGCGCGGAATGGCGAAGGCAATCAGCCCCCACGCCAAACACTGCATCACCAGTCCGTACACCAAAATCAGCCCGACCGCCTGCGCGCTGCGCGGCCACAGCGCTTCGCCCGCGATGAGCGCCACCGGCAGCGCGCTCGCCGCGCCGCAGACGCTCAATATCAGCATCAGCGGCACCAGAGCCACCGGCGCCACCGCATGCACCTTGCGAATCGCCGCCATCGACAGCGCCAGCATCGCCCCGGAAACCGTACCGCTCACCAGCCCCCAGCCCGCGCGTTCATTGAGCGCAAACTCCGGGCTGGCAATCAGCGCCACGCCGGCCACCGCCAGTGCCAGACTCGCCACCTGCCAGCCGCCGGGACGTTCGCCGAAAAAGAGGAAGCCAATCGCGGCGAGGAAGAAAATTTGCAAACTGTTGAGCAGCGTCGAAATCCCCGGCCCGACCGCGTGAATGCTCTCGTGCCACAGCGCCAAATCGAGATTCAAAAACACCCCGGCTGCGGCGGCGAAGTACCAGCAGCGGCGGTTCTGCGGAAACGGCGGCCGCCACCACCACGCCCACAGGCCAAACGCCAGCGCGCCAACCAGCAGCCGCCAAAATGACATGGCAAAGCTGCCTAGCGGCACGAAGACGATAATCAGGCTGCCCAAGCCAAAGAGTACGCAACCCAGCACCAGTCCGGCCATCGCCCAGCGGTCGCCCCGCGGTAAAACTTGCGACATAAAACCCCTCATGCTTTTCCAAAGGGCAGAACCATAGCACGTTCGCCTGGCGGATTTACATACACCTTGAGCGCTCAGGTGTATGTAAATGGTTTTACAGGTTGCTGATTGAGCCATGCGGCATGCCGGCTAAGCCCCCGCCCCCACGCACGGGGGAAGGGGCGGCATGATGGGCAACGCCGTCTATTCGCCGCGCATGAAGTATTTACCGAGGTCGTCGGTCGTGAGTTGCACCCAGGTGGGGCGGCCGTGGTTGCATTGGCCGCTCGCCGGGGTGGTTTCGATGTCGCGCAGCAGTTGGTTCATCTCAGTTATGGTGAGGCTGTCGTGCGCGCGCACGGCTTTGTGGCAGGAGAGGCGCGAGAGGATTTCGTCTTGCAGGCGCTCAATGGCGATGCTCGCCGGGTATTCGCCCAGTTCGTGCAGGAGGTCACCGACGATTTCGGCAACGGCGGCGTGTTTTAGCAGCGACGGCACGGCGTTGATGTGGATGCGGCTTTCGTCCGCGCTCGCTGCCAGCTCGAAGCCGAGGCGGTGCAGCCAGTCGCGGTGCTGCTCCAGCGTGTCGAGGTGCGCCGGGGTGGCGACGAGGCTTTGTGGCAGGAGCAGGCGCTGCACTTCGGGTTCTTTGGCGCGCAGTTGGGTTTTCAGGCGTTCGTAGAGGATGCGTTCGTGCGCGGCGTGCATATCGACGATGATGAGGCCGTGCGCGTTTTGCGCGAGGATGAAGATGTTGTGGATTTGGCCGAGGGCGTAGCCGAGCGGGTGCTCGCTGTTGTCGTCATGCACAGGCGCGGCGGCGTAGTCGTTTTTTGCTGTGGGGGCGTAGTCTTGCACCCCTCCCCCCGTGGGAGAGGGGCTGGGGGGGACGGGCGGCGGCGCAATGTTCTGCGCCCATTGGTAGTAGGCGGCGCTTTCGGCAACGCTGTGGCGTGGCGACGCGGGGCGCTCCAGGCGGTAATCGCCGCTGTAGCGCAGGGATGGCTGCCGTGCGGGTTCGGGCGATGGCGGGGCGGGATTTTCGGCGCGCGGCGCGGCGGCGGCGGGGGTGTTGCCACGCAGGGCGTGGTGCAGGCTGCTGTAGAGGAAGTCGTGCGCGAGGCGGCTTTCGCGGAAGCGCACTTCGTGTTTGGCCGGGTGGGCATTGACGTCGATGTGTTCGGGCGCGATGTCGAGGTAGAGGACGTACACCGGGTGGCGGCCGTGGTAGAGCATGTCCTGGTAGGCCTGGCGGATGGCGTGGCTGACGATTTTGTCGCGGATGATGCGGCCGTTGATATAGAAGTATTGGCGCTCCGGCTGGTTGGTGGCGCTGGTCGGCAGGCCAACCCAGCCGTAGAGGTGCATGTCGGCGGCGCGCGCGTCGATGGGCAGCGCCTGCTCCAGCAGGTCGTCGCCAAGGACGCTGCTGATACGCGCGGCGAGTCCTTCGCCGCCGTAAGTGCCGAGCGGTTTGCCGTGGTTGTTCAAGCGGATGGCGAGGTTGTCGTGGCTGAGGGCGAGGCTTTGTACGAGTTGCTGGATGTGTTGGCGTTCGGTGCGTTCGCTTTTCAGGAATTTTTTTCGCGCCGGGGTGTTGTAAAAGAGGTCGCGGATTTCGATGGTGGTGCCGGGCGGGTGCGCCGCCGGGCTGATGGCATCGCCCAGATGCGGGCTGATGCGCCAGGCGCTGCTTTCGCCTTCGGCGCGGCTGGTGAGGGTGGTTTTGGAGACGGAGGCGATGCTCGGCAGCGCTTCGCCGCGAAAGCCGAGGGTGGTGATGTGTTCGAGGTCGTCGAGGTTGCGGATTTTGCTGGTGGCGTGGGTGGCAAAGGCGAGGGCGAGGTCGTCCGGGTGGATGCCGCAGCCGTTGTCGCGCACGCGGATGAGTTTGCCGCCGCCCTCCTCGATGTCGATGTCGATTTGGGTCGCCCCGGCGTCGATGGCGTTTTCGATGATTTCTTTGACGACGGAGGCGGGGCGCTCGATGACTTCGCCGGCGGCGATTTGGTTGATGAGGCTGTTCGGGAGTTGTTGGATGCGGGGCATGGGCGGTGAGGATGGCAAGGTAATTTACATACGCAACGAGCGCTCAGCTGTATGTATAAATCGGGGACGAGGCAATATACATACACTTGAGCGCTCGAGATGTATGTATAAGAGGGGCTTTAGCTGCCGAGGGTGTGGGTCTGTGGCTCCAGGCCGCGTTCGCGGTAGGCGCGGTAACGGGCGCGGGTGCTGTGCAGCACGTCCGGCTGCGGGCTGACGATTTCCAGCACGCGGCTACAGCCGCGCGGCAGGTCGGGGGTGTTTTCCAGGCTGAGGTTGATGAGGACGTCGGCACGGGCGACGCGCTCGGGCGGAACGGCGAGCACTGCCGCGGCTTCGGCTTGCAGCGGGTCGTCAGGGCGGCAATGGGTGAGGAAGCTGTCAGCGCGGTAGTGCCAGAGGGCATGGTCAAGCTGCGCCGCCATGTGTTCGTCGGCGCAGAGGATGAGGGTTTTCAGGCGTTCCTGTTGCGCCTTTTCGGCAAGTTTGCAGGCGAGTTCCAGGCGGTTTTCGAGACCGCTGCCGGCGGGGAGGACGTAGAAGCGGACGGTAGGCGGGTTCATGGGCAAGGCTCGGTGCGGGTTCAGGTTTTACTGCGTCGATTAACGGTGCAGTGCAGGCGGCCGCTGGCGAGGCGGACGCTGATTTTGTCGCCGGGCTGGACGGCATCGCTGCGCGCGAGGGTTTTGCCCTCGGCGTTGTAGGCGAGCGCGTAGCCGCGTTGCAGGACGTTGAGCGGGCTCAGGTGGTGCAGGTGTTGCATCAGTGCGCTCAACCGTGTCTGTTCGCGCTGCCAGCGGCGGCGGGCGGCGGCATGCAGGCGTTCGCCGAGCTGGTCGGCGCGCTGCTGTGCGGTGCGGATTTGGCGCTGCGGGTTTTGTTGGTGCAGGCGGTGCGCGAGGGTTTGCTGGCGCAGTTGTGCCGCTTGCAGACGGCGGCGGATGGCGGCGCGCTGCCGTTCTTGCAGGCGGGCGAGGTGCTGGAAGCTGCTGCCGAGGTCGGGACAACTGTGCGCGGCGGCCGCGGTCGGCGTTGGCGCGCGCAGGTCGGCGGCGAGGTCGGTCAGCGTCACGTCGGTTTCGTGGCCAACGCCGCTGATGATGGGGATGCGGCTCGCGGCAATGGCGCGGATGAGAGCGGGGTCGTTGTACGCCCACAGGTCTTCGAGGCTGCCGCCGCCGCGAATGAGCAGCAGCGTGTCGCATTCCGCGCGGCGATTGGCGGTCTGGATTTGCCGGATGAGTTGCGCCGGCGCCTGTTCGCCCTGGACGAGCGAGGGATAGATGATGACGCCAACCAGCGGGTTGCGGCGGCGCAGGGTGGTGAGCGCGTCGTGGATGGCGGCGCCGCTGGCGCTGGTGATGATGCCGACTTGCCGCGGCGCGGGCGGGATGGGGCGCTTGCGCGCGGCATCGAAACAACCTTCGGCGGCAAGCATCTCGCGGCGGCGTTTCAACTCCGCTTCAAGCGCGCCAATGCCCGCCGCCTCAATCTGGTCGAGGACGAGCTGATAATTGCCGCGCGGCTCATACAGGGTGGCGCGGCCATGCACGCGCACCGCGAAGCCGTTGGCAAGCTCGCGCGCGGGCAGGATGAGGCGGTAGCTGTTGCCCTTGAACAGCGCGCAGGCGACTTGTGCCGCGTCGTCCTTAAGCGTGAAGTAAATATGCCCGGAAGCGGGGCGGCTCAAATTGCTGATTTCGCCCTCGACCCAAATATCGCGGTAATCGCTTTCGAGTTGGGCGCGGATGCGGGCGTTTAACTGGCTGACGGTATAAGTAGTCATGACGGCTGGCGGAAAAGCGGGGCGGCATTATACTGCGCGACATTGCAACTGCCCGCCCCAAACCATGCCCCGCCCACGCTTTACCGCCAACCGCCAATCCGCCAACACCCTCATCTGGCGGCGTTACGACCTCTTCCGCCGCTGGCGCCTGCTCGCCTGGCTCATCGCCGCGCCACTACACCGCGCCGCAACCGGCGTGGGAGACCCGCGAAAACACCGTTGCCGCACCACCCGTCCCCGGGCTGCGCATCACCACCCCTGCCGACCGCGCCATCATCGAAAACCGGGGACAAACCCTCACCCTGCAAACCGACGGCGGCGTGCCGCCCTACACCTGGCTTGCCAACCGCCAACTGCTGCGGCAGACCCACAGTCCGCAAACCCTGTGGCAACCGCCGGGCGACGGCGACTACACCCTTGACGTCAGCGACCAGAACGGCAACCACGCCCGCATCCACATCCGCCTGCAAACCCCGCCGGAACGCCCCGCCACGACCGTGCGCCTGCAACCAGCACATTAAGCACCTTCCCCGCTTACATACACATGAGCGCTCGAAGTGTATGTAAACCACCAAACGGCTCCCTCTCCCTGTGGGGGAGGGCTGGGGTTACTCGCGGCAAGTGTAGTGTTTCTGGATTTACATACACCTGAGCGCTCGAAGTGTATGTAAACCATCGATTAACCCTGTAGGGTGGGTTTTAACCCACCACAGCCCGCAAGGGCTTTCGTTAAGCATTGCCGCCGCCGATGCTTTTGCGCGGCGGCGATGCGGTGGGTCAAGACCCACCCTACCGATCGAAGTGTATGTAAACCGCCGATTAACCCTGTAGGGTGGGTTTTAACCCACCACAGCCCGCAAGGGCTTTCGGTTAATCATTGCCGCCGCCGATGCTTTTGCGCGGCGGCGATGCGGTGGGTCAAGCCCCACC
>CAURAS010000099.1:0-6174 GCA_963522865.1 uncultured Cardiobacterium sp. | reverse complement strand
CTTCTTCTTCGCCTTCACCACCATCCTCGCCTACTACTACATCGCCGAGACCAACATCCTCTATCTCGCGCGCAAATTCGGCTGGAAGCGCGACGTGACGCTCCTCGTCAAACTGAGCGCGATGCTTGCCGTCACCTACGGCGCAATCGGCAGCGCGGGCTACATCTGGAAACTGGGCGACATCGGCGTCGGCCTCAACGCCTGGCTAAACATCGTCGGCCTCGTCATCATCTTCTTTGCCGCCGGCCGGCCGACCATCCGCGCCCTGCGCGACTACGAGCGCCAGCAAAAGGAAAATGCCGCGGTTTACACCTTCGACCCGCAGGCGCTGGGCATTAAAAACGCGACTTTCTGGGAAGAACGGATAAACGCGGAGCGCAGCCGTGAATGATGCACGGCAATGGACGGCGCGCCTGTAACAGGCGCTTGCCAGGCTTGACGCGCTACCACTTTCATCCGCCTGGTTTTCTCAACGACCGGACGGGCAAGATTGCGCCACTGACCGGGTGGCGCGAGATAGGCCCGCCCGGAAACCTCCGGTGTAAACCACGTGTTTAGGTTAAAGTGTAAACAAGGTCTGTGTTCTACCCTCTATCCATTTACATACACCTGAGCGCTCGAAGTGTATGTATAGCAATCCTCCCAAAGCCTCATACGGCGTTGCGTCGCCTGACCGGACTCCCTAAAAAATGGCGAAGCCATTTTTTAGGGAAACCCGAGCCGTACAAGCGCGTACGGTCTTCGACGGCGCGCCTGGAGTGAGACTTTATGAATATCGCTATAACATGGACAGCGGCTACGCCGCATGTAAGAAACCACAAAAAAACCGGACTGAACAGCCCGGTTTTTTCTTGCCCGTGAGCGGATTACAGCGGCGAAACCCCACTATTGACGCCCCAGCTTTGCGTGCGGCCTTTTTCTTCGGTGAAGTTGTAGTCGCTGACTTTGCCGGTGGCGAGAGAAATATCGACTTCCAGCATCTGCGATTCCTGACGCGCGGTAACCATGTTGTCGCCAATCAGGCCGCCTGCGGTCGCGCCAACGCCGGTGGCGATTGATTGCCCGACCCCGCCGCCAATCTGGTTGCCCAGCAGGCCACCGAGCAGCGCGCCACCGATACCGGCTGCGGATTTCTTCATGCTGTCGTCGTTGCGGTAGGCATAAATCAGCTTTTTGATGCCGAGTTTTTGGTTGGTCTGCACGGAAACCGGCTCGCCGAACATTGAACGGATTTGCGCCTCAGTGGTCACCCCGCGCTGGATAGAATTCACTAGGCTGTAATCCATGCGGTCGCCGTGGTTGATACCGCAGGCGCTAAGCGAAACGGCAAGCACCAGCGCCAGTGCGCCGTTTTTGTATTTCTTCATGAGAAAAACTCCATAGTTTGAAGGAAAGGAAGGGATTTGGGGCGGCGAATTATAGCCGTTCAAACCATTGGAAAACCATACTTTTTCCAGAAATTTTTACGCGACGGTTTGGTGTCTGGCGCGGCGCTTTGACTGGCCGCGTTTTGATGCGGAACAAGCGCGCCATTTTGTGCTTTTCCCATTTACATACACTTGAGCGCTCGATGTGTATGTAAATGAAAACGGCATCAAGGTTTCGGCGTTGTCGCTGGCATGGATGGTTTACTGCCCCCAACCCTCTTTCTATAGGGAGAGGGGAGGGCTTTCTTTTACATATACCCGGGCGCTCGTGGTGTATGTAAGTGAGATATAAAAAACCGCCCCGGAGGGCGGTTTTTGGGTTTCCAATGGATGCTACGGGTGGTTATACCTACAGGGTAGCGCTCACCCTGTAGGTATATCGCCAGACGCCGTTTATTTTTCGATCCACATATATTTGGACGAGCGGTGATCCATGACGTTTTCGTCCGCGTAGCCTTTGACATACGGCTTGACCAGGCGTTTGGTGACGTAGCTGTAGATCGGGGCGAGGGGGTAGTCGTCAGTCAGCATTTTTTCCGCGTCTTTCAGGATGGCGGCGCGTTTGCCCATGTCCTGTTCTTGCCCGGCCTGGGCGAGCAGCGCGTCGTATTTTTCGTTGGCGTAGCCGCTGTCGTTCAGCCCGCTCTTGGCCTGGAACAGTTCGAGGAAGGTGTAAGGGTCGTTGTAGTCGCCAATCCAGCCCGCGCGGAAGGCTTCGGTTTGTTTTTTCTCGGTGCGGGTGGCGAGGAAGACTTTCCATTCCTGGTTGGTCAGGTTGGTTTGTACGCCCAGGTTTTGTTTCCACATGGCTGCGACGGCAACCGCGATTTTTTTGTGGTTTTCGCTGGTGTTGTAGAGCAGATCTACTTTCAGCGGTTTGTCTTTGCTGTAGCCGGCTTCTTCGTAGAGTTTTTTCGCTTTTTCGATGCGTGCGGCTTTGTCCAGGGTGGCGTATTCGGGGACGTAGTTGTCGTAGCCGTTGATGCCGGGGGCGACGAAGCTGTATGCGGGTTTTTCGCCCGCGCCGGTAACTTTGTCGGTGATGATGTCGCGGTCAATGGCGAGCGTCAGCGCTTCGCGCAGTTTCGGGTTGTCCTTGAACGGCGGTCGGGTGAGGTTGAAGCCGTAGTAGTAGGTGCCGAGGTAGGAGCTGATTTTCAGCTCGTCTTTGAAGTTTTCCCGCAACATTTTGATTTGGTCGTTGGGGATTTCGTAGGTCATATCGACTTCGCCGGCGCGGTAGCGGTTCATGTCGCTGGTTTGGTTTTCGGTCGGGTAGTAGATGACTTTGTCCAGTTTGACGGCCTCTTTGTCCCAGTATTGGTCGGATTTGGCGACGGTGAGTTGGGCGTTCGGCTGCCAGTTGTCGAGTTTGAACGGGCCGTTGCTGACGAGGTTTTCCGGGCGCGTCCATTTTTTGCCGTGTTTTTCGATGGCGGCTTTGGGCGCAGGGTAGGCGGTGGCGTGGGTGACGAGGCCGAGGAAGTATGGCGTCGGTCCTTCGAGTTCGGCGACGAGGGTGTGGTCGTCGCTCGCTTTTACGCCCAGTTGGCTGATGTCTTTTTCGTGGCCTTCGGCGATTTTTTGCGCGTTTTTGACGGGGTAGAGGAGGAAGCTGTAGTGGCTGCCGGTCGCGGGGTCAACGGCGCGCTGCCAGCCATAGACGAAGTCGTGCGCGGTGAGCGGGCTGCCATCGCTCCATTTGGCGTTGTGGCGCAGGTGGAAGGTATAGGTTTTGCCGTCTGCGGAGATTTCCCATTTTTCGGCGACGCCGGGGACGAGGTTGCCGCTCGCGTCTTCGCCGATGAGGCCTTCAAAGAGGTCACGCAGGATGTTCGATTCCGGCACGCCTTCTGCGGTTTGCGGGTCGAGGCTGTGCGGCTCGCTGCCGTTGCCGCGGCGCAGGACGCTTTCGGCGTTGGCCGCCTGCGCGGCAACGCCAATCGCGGCTGCAAGCAGGATTATTAGCGGTTTTTTATGGCTTTTCATGGTTTTTTCTCCAATGTTGCGGGTGGGGGAGCGTTTTAGCCTACCATATTAATTATTCATGGGTTATTATCCATCTTCGCCTCGGCGTAATTCAAACTCTATCATCATGATTTTTAGTGAATTAAAGGTTTGCTTATGTTCCAGTATCTTTTCCGCCGCCTGTTGGTTGCGATTCCGACGTTGTTCGTCATCATTACGCTGGCGTTTTTTATGGTGCGTGCCGCACCGGGTGGTCCGTTCGACCAGGACCGCAAAATTCCGCCGGAGATCGAAGCCAACCTGAACCGCGTTTATCATTTGGATGAGCCGCTGTACCAGCAGTATTTCCGCTATATGGGCAATGCGGCGCAAGGCGATTTGGGCCCTTCTTTTCAGTACGCTGACCGCACCGTCAACGAGATGATCGCTGACGGTTTTTTAGTGTCGGCAGAGCTCGGCATTACCGCGATTTTTATTGCGGTCGTCATCGGTTCGCTGCTCGGTATTAGTGCGGCGATGCGGCAGAACAGCCGCGCCGATTATTCGATTATGGCGTTTGCGATGATCGGTATCACCATCCCCAGTTTCGTCATGGCGGCGCTATTGAAATTGGGCATTGCGGTGTCGTTGCGCCTGTGGTTGCAGGAGCATGGCTGGAGCGCCGACTGGCTGCCGCGTACCGCCGGTTGGGGGGAATACGGGCTGTCGCAGGCGATTTTGCCGGTGACGTGTCTCGCCCTGCCGCAGATTGCCTATATTTCGCGGATGATGCGCGGTTCGATGATTGAGGTGCTGCACGCCAACCATGTGCGCACCGCCCGCGCCAAGGGGCTGCCGGAGCGGCAGGTGATTTTGAAGCATTGTCTGAAACCGGCGCTGATGCCGGTGGTGAGTTATCTCGGCCCGGCGTGTGCCGCGGTGATGACGGGTTCGGTCATTATCGAGAAGATTTTTGATATTCCCGGCATCGGCCGCTTCTTCGTCAATGGCGCGCTCAACCGCGATTACACGCTGGTGCTTGGCGTCGTCGTTTTCTACGGCGCGCTGATTTTGTTGTTCAACCTGCTGGTTGACCTCGCCTATGCCTTCCTCGATCCGAAAGTGAGATTACGTTCATGAGCAATTCCGTCACCACCCCCGCCACCGCCCAAAAGGGGCAAAGCCTGTGGCAACAAGCTTGGCGCCGTCTCGTCAAGAACAAGGCGGCGATGGTCTCCATCGTCATCCTCCTGCTGATGGCCGGCGCGGCGCTGATTACCCCGCACCTGCGCCCGTTCGCGCTGGATGAGGTTTTCTGGGATCTCGATTTTCCCTCGCCGCCGAGTCTGGAAAACGGCCACTGGTTCGGCACCGACGGCAACGGCCGCGATCTTTTCGTGCGCACCATGTTCGGCATCCGCATCTCGCTTTTGGTCGGCCTCTGCGCGACCACCGTCAGCCTGATTATCGGCGTCGCCTACGGCGCGATTGCCGGTTATCACGGCGGCCGCACCGACAGCATCATGATGCGCGTGGTGGATGTGCTTTATGCCATGCCGTTCATGTTCTTCGTCATCCTGCTGATGACCTTCTTCGGCAAGAACATTTATCTGATGTTTGCCGCCATTGGCGCGATTGAATGGCTGACGATGGCGCGCATCGTGCGTGGCCAGGCGATGAGCCTGCGCCACAAGGAATTTGTCGCCGCCGCCGAAGTGCTCGGCGTCTCCACCGGCAGCATCGTCAAGCGCCACATCGTGCCGAACACCCTCGGCACCGTCATCGTGTATGTGACGCTGACCATCCCCGCCGTCATCCTCACCGAAAGTTTCCTGAGCTTCCTCGGCCTGGGCGTACAGGAGCCGATGACCAGCCTCGGCGTCCTCATCTCCGAAGGCGCTGACCGCATGGAAACCGCGCCGTGGATGCTCATCTTCCCGGCCATCATCCTTGCGACCATCCTCTTTTGCTTCAACTTCGTCGGCGACGGCCTGCGCGACGCCCTTGACCCCAAAGACCGGTAAGCACGATGACCACAAACACACCCCTTCTCACCATCGAAAACCTCGACGTCAAATTCCGCCTCGACCGCGAAACCGTGCACGCCGTGCGCGGCGTCAGCTTCAGCCTGAACAAAGGCGAAACGCTGGCGCTCGTCGGCGAATCCGGCTCCGGCAAATCCGTGACCGCGATGAGCATCGTCCGCCTGCACCCGGACAACATGACCGAATACGGTGCGGACTCCAAAATCGCCTTTGAAGGCGTCTCCATGCTCGACGCTCCACCGGAAACCCTGCGCCAACTGCGCGGCAACCGCATCGGCATGATCTTCCAGGAGCCGATGACCTCGCTCAACCCCTTCATGCGCATCGGCGAACAACTCGGCGAAGCCATCAGCGCGCACCACCCGAGAACCCCGGCCGAACAAATCCGTGCACGCTGCAAAACCCTGTTGGAGCGGGTCGGCATCAACGAGGCGGAACGCCGCCTGCGCCAGTACCCGCATGAATTTTCCGGCGGCCAGCTCCAGCGCATCATGATCGCGATGGCGCTCATCAACGAGCCTGACCTGCTCATTGCCGACGAGCCGACCACCGCGCTGGACGTCACCATCCAGGCGGAAATCCTAGATTTGCTGCACGAACTCCAGCGCAACATGGGCATGGCGATTATCTTCATCACCCACGATTTGGCGCTCGCCAAACACTACGCCGAAAACGTCTGCGTCATGCGCCACGGCCAAATCGTCGAAAAAGGCGGCATCAAACAAGTCTTTGCCAACCCGCAGCACGAATACACC
>CAURAS010000098.1:0-6207 GCA_963522865.1 uncultured Cardiobacterium sp. | reverse complement strand
ATGACCAAACCCTTTTCGCGTGACGAATTGCTCAATGCCATCCGCACGCACGTACAGTAAAAGGAATCCTGAATCATGGCTACAATTTTGATAGTGGATGACTCCCCGACCGAAGCGGAAGTCGTGCGCGTCATGCTGGAAAGCGAAGGATACAGCGTGTTGTGGGCGGATACTGCCGACAAGGGAATAAAAACCGCCGAAGAAAAGCGCCCTGACCTGATACTGATGGATGTAGTCATGCCGGGCATGAGCGGCTTTCAGGCGACACGCAAACTGATGCGTAATCCTGATACCCGCGATATCCCCATACTCATGCTGACCACCAAGGATCAGGAAAGTGACCGGGCATGGGGACTGCGCAATGGTGCGCGCGAATATTTCGTCAAACCGCCGGAAAAAGAGGCGTTATTGGCACAAATCAAATCCCTGATATGAACAGCGAGAATACCAAAACCACGGAACTCACGCCCTTTGCCGTGCTTTGCGACTATATCGAGAAAGCAGAAGCGCGGAAAAAAGTGGTGGATACCTATCAAGGTATTGGCGAAAGCTATCTGGCGTTTACTGCGGGCAATAAATACTATCTGCTCGACATGAAAGCGGTGCAGGAAGTCTCCACCAGTATTCAAGATATCACCCCGCTGCCTTTTACCCCCGGTTGGTTATTGGGGCTGGCAGGTATTCGCGGTGAAGTTTTTTCCGTAGTGGATTTCAAACGATTTGTTGATCCCACATTGGCACCGCAAAGCGCAAAAAGCCGCAGCGGGTTCATTGTCCTTCATAACGAAGGGCAGGGCTATATCCTGAAAGTGGATTCCATTCAGGGAATCCGCTCCTGTGAAGTATCTTCCTACCAGTCGTCCCGCGGCTGGCTTGACGGTCAGGCAGCCATGGATGGTCTTCAATGGTTGCGCATTGATTTGAAAAGTCTGGTGACAGATGCCTCATTCATTCAAAACGTACAATAAAAACGGGTGATTTATGTTAAGTTCAAAAAATCGGACCAATGTTGCCAAAAACAGTGGCAGCAAATTCTACCTTCCGGCGATGGCAGCGACGGTTATCGCCGGGCTGCTGGCGCTCTTTTGCCTATTCCAATTATTTACCAGTGGCGGATTGTTGACACTTTTATTGCCGCTGGCGGTAATCGTTGCCGGCGGCGCCGGATTCCTCTGGTATAAATTCGTGGGTGAGCAATATTCCAAAATCCAGCACGTTTCTACTGAAGCCGAATTCCGCGCCAAACGCGATCAGGATGCCATTCTCCGCCTGATGGACGAATTGGCCGAATTTTCCAATGGCGATTTGACCGTAGAAGCGCAAGTAACCGAAGATTTTACCGGGGCGATTGCCGATTCCGTCAACTACGCGATCGAATCCATGCGCGAATTGGTCGGTACCATTAACCGCACCTCGACCCAGGTATCCAATGCGTCTAACAGCACCCGCCTGATTGCCGAACAAATGCAAAATTCCTCCACCGAGCAGGCGCAAAAAATCCACTCTATCGCCAAAATTATCGGCGACATGGTGCGCTCGCTTGACCGTGTAGCAATGAGTACCAATGACTCTGCGGAAATTGCCCGCAATTCCGTCAGTATTGCCCGCGAAGGCGCGCAACAAGTGCGCAATACCATCAACGGCATGAACAATATCCGCGGCAACATCCAAGAAACCCGCACCCTGATTAAACGTCTGGGCGAAAGCTCACAGGAAATCGGCAATATCGTCGAAATCATCAAAAGTATCGCCGACCAGACCAACATTCTCGCCTTGAACGCCGCCATTCAGGCAAACTCCGCTGGCGAAGCGGGGCGCGGTTTTGCGGTCGTTGCCGACGAAGTACAGCGCCTAGCAGAACGCTCTTCCAATGCGACCAAACGCATTGAAGGCTTGGTAAAAACCATTCAAAACGATACCAATGCTGCTGTGGCCTCCATGGAACGCTCTACCAAAGAAGTCGTCGATGGGGCGAATATCGCCGAAGAAGCGGGAACAGCGCTCAGCAAAATCGAAGACGTCTCGACTTCGCTCGCATCCCTCATCGAGCGGGTATCGGATTCCACCCGCAAAGTTTCCACCATGGCGGAAAACATCGCCAGTGATATGGCGCAGATTAACCAAATGGCGGTTACGACGACAGAAAACGTTATCAAGACTTCAGACTCCATTGAAAACTTGAGCGCGCTTTCTCAAGAATTGAAAAACTCCGTATCGGGCTTCAAACTGCCGGTAGGATATTAATTGAAAATAAACAGGGTTTGGCCTTTACGCCGAACCGGGTACAGGAGTTTTCATGGCAAGTGAACTAGGCAATCAATTATTGGCGCGTGTTCAGGATGAAATGGCACGCAACATCGCCACCATCAAACGGCAACTCATCGAATGGCTGGAGCGCCCCGAATCTGGTGGTGTAGAAGCCCTGCGCGAAAACATGGCGGAAATCAGCGGCAGCCTGTCCTTGATGGGGCAAACGGAAGCCGTTGCCTTGGCAGAAGCTATCGTCGCGGGAGTTGAAACACTCAATCAAAGCGTCAGCGAACAAGGCGTCAATGCTACATTCGCCGAAAAAGGCGCAGAAATTGCCTCCGGCTTGCTGGTGCTGGCTGACTATATTGAGCGGCTGGATCACATCAGCGACAACCACAAACAGTCTGTCGCCCAAGCCACCGCTGCCGTCAAAGGATTGAGCAGTGATACCGGTGAAAAAATCCAGGTAACGACACAGCCCTTTATCAGTCGCGAAACCTATCAGGCGCTGGCAAACGAAGTTAATAAAATCATCGAAACCAGTCGCAACCAGATCGAGCAGCATATCCGCAATCTCGATGCACCGTTTAATGCGGCAAATATTGTTGCCCAGAATGAAGACCTGATACAGGTTTTTGCCATCCTTGCCCTGCAAACTCCGCAATTGTTGTTGCAGCAAGCCAATCAAATGCTGGCTCAGGATCTTTCCTATGCGCAGTGGATTGAAGTTGCCGAAGCGCTAATCCTGGTACAGGAAACGCTGAAGCAATTGCCAGAAACGCAAACAGCACCGGCGGCAAATAATTATGCCGATGCGATGCAAGTGCAAATTGCCCATTCCCGCCAGCTGGAAATTGAAAAACTTATCCGCGATACGGGCAAACAGGGCAAAGGCTTTTTTGAATCGCTGCGCAAGGAAGTGTTGCACGTCGAAACGGTCAAGCAGGAACAACCCTGGAGTGATGCTGCCAAACAATTGCTGCATTACAGCTCTATTTTTGCCTTGGTGGGTCTGAAAGAACTGGCTGCGCCATTGCAACAATTCGGCCTGCTCTGCGCCGAATTTACTGTGCAGAATGATGCCACGCTCGCGCAAACCTATGTACCGGTCGTTGATGCGCTGGTCGCCATGGAATACCTGTTCAATGATTTGGCGGAATCCGGCAAAATCGTCGTGCAGGATATTGCCTTTTTGAGCGAGGCTGTCAGCAAAATTGAAAAAATCTGCCCGGCAAGCGCCAAAGCCAAGGCCTTGTTCGTCGCTCTCGCCAACAGCGCGCCAACAGAAACAGAAGAAGATACGGAAAATCGCGGCGATATTCAGGAATTCAAAGATGCGTTGGGTGCCGGATTGGAAGTACTCGCGGACGATTTCTCCGTTCTCGAAGGGCTGGAAGAAGAAGTACTGGAAGAAGAAAAACCGGAACCGACGCCCGTTGTCCTTGCCCACCACGATACCGTTTCTGCCGCGCCGCAAGCGGCCATGGGACTTGCGCAGAGCAGCGCTGCGGGCGACAACGCCCTTTCCGTGCGCCATGATGGTGCGGCAACCGCGCCGGCGGTTGCACCAAGTGCCCCTGCTACACAACCGGCGCCGCAACCGCCCGTAGCCAGTGCTGAAGCGACACCTACCGCGCCGCACAGCGATACGGCTCCTGCCGCAGCAGCGTCCGCAACAGCGGAAGCCGTTGAGGCGCAAACCGCGACGCCATCCGCAGACGAGGCGCAAGCGGTAGTAGAAGAAGCGGTTGCGTCAGAAGTCGCAGCAGAAGCGTCTGCCGCACCTGAAGCGGTTGAGGCGGAAACTGCCGCAGCAGAATCTGCCGAACCTGAAACCGTTGAGCCGGAAGCTGCTACAGAAGACGCCGCAGATGAAACTGCTGCGGAAAGCGAGGACGAACCCGCCGCCATCGCGCTGGACGAAGCCGTAGCGGTGCCTGCGACAACAGCACCTGCCAGCACGCAAGGCGCGCCGGTTGGCGTCGCCTACTTTACAGGCAAATCACTACCGGACCTGGAACAACTGGAAGTTCCGGCGGAAAAAATATCCTTCATGGGCAGCCATGCCGATGCGGTGATGGATGAAGAAATCCGCGAGTTCTTCAACGAAGAACTGGGCGAAATCGTGGCGACGATGAACGACGTCTATCCGCAGTGGCGCGAAAACCCGGATGACGCGCAGAACACCGCTGACATCCGCCGCGCCTTCCATACCCTGAAAGGTTCCGGTCGCACCGTTGGTTACGAAGCGCTGGGTGAATTTGCCTGGCAACACGAGCAACTGCTCAACCGAGTCATCGAAAAAGACTTCACTGCGAACTCGCTGGTGTGCGACACCGTCGGCGATGCCATTTCCCTGCTCAACGTCTTGCAGGCGCAGGACGAATTTGTTGAGCACAAGGGCGCGCTGCTACAGCAGGCGCTGGTTGCCGAACGGGTGCGTTTGTCGCTGATGGACGCGCCGCAAAGCGAACAGCAGGCGCTCGATGCCCTGTCGTGCCAACTGCGCCTCTCCGATGGCGCAACGCCTGCGGCAAGCGCGGCAATTCCTGTCGCGGAAACGGCGACCGCTGCTGTCGATGACGAATGGGCAGCCTTTGATGACATCGCCCTTGCCGACGAGACAAGCGCCGCCGAACCTGAAGCGCCCGCGATTACCCTTGCCAGCGACGATAGCGCGGCTACCACAGAATCCGAAGCCCCTGCGATTAGCCTCGCCGACGAAGCGGCAGAGCCCGCCGCAGCCGAAACTGCCGCCAGCATCAGCGCCGCACGACACGAAGGTGCGGCACCAGACGAAGCGCCCGCCATTATCCTGGCCGCAGACGATTTCACCTTCAGTGACCATGCACCAGAACCTGTCGCATCCGAAACCGTAGCGCCTGCCAGCGCAGATGCCGTCGCGCACGAGCGCCAGGAAGAACCGGCGAGCATTGCCGCTCCGGCTGCCGCTGCCAGCGATTTTGCCGGGCAGGAAGGTTACGACAAGGCGTTGCGCACCCTGCAACGCGGTCTGCGCATGGGCGAGCCGGATGCCGACATGCAAGCGGCGCTGGCCGAAACTATCCGCCGCCAGTGGCAACAAAGCGTCGCCGATGATCCGGCGCTGCGCGAAGCAATGGCGCAAAGCCTGCTCGCCAGCTTCCAGAGCGATGGCACGCAAGCGCAATGGGTCGCCGACATCCTCGCCCAGGCGAATGCCGCCGGGGACGCCGCCGTGCCGGTACAGCCCGGCCTCACCGCGCCCGTCGCCCCCAATCTGCCGCCCCACGAAACCCCGCATGGCATCAGCGAACAGGCCTACAACCGCATGCTCTGTACCCTGCGTCGCGGCCTTGCCACCGGTGCCGATGAAGACATGCAGGCGGTGCTTTCCGACAGCATCAGTCGCCAATGGCTACAACAAGGCATCGCCACCGAAGGCGAAACCCGCGACGACATCATCGCCCACCTGAAAGCGGCGCTTGCCAGCGAAGGCGCGGTCGATGAAAGCGTGCTGAATGCTATGCTGGCGCACGTGCCGCAGCGCGTGCCGAGCGTGCTGCCCGAAGGTGTGCGCCAGGATTCTTACGGCGTGATGATGGAAACCCTGCGCGCCAACCTGGACAACGCCAACAGCGCCGAAGTGCAGGAAGCGCTTGCCGCTGCCATCGGCAACCAATGGCAGAACCAGAACAGCCTGCAAGACAGCGCCATCCGCGCCGCCGTCGCCGAACAAATGGCTGCCGTTTTGGGCGGCAACGGTCACGACAACGCCGCGCTGGTCGAAGCCGTGCTGAACCGCGCCGCCGAAAAAGCGCGGCAAGCACCGGCAGGTCTCGATAAAGCCGACTACGACCAACTGCTCGAAACCCTGCGCGACCGCCTTGGCGAAGCGCAAGACGCCGCCGCGCAAGAAGCGCTCGCCGCGCGCATCAGCAGCCAACTGCACGCCGACAACCACCTGCAAGACGAAGC
>CAURAS010000097.1:0-6351 GCA_963522865.1 uncultured Cardiobacterium sp. | reverse complement strand
AACACCTTATGAAGTGTACTTTGAACAGGCGTTGCACTTGGTTTGACAATCCGCCTATTTTATTTTTCCGGGCGGCTATAGAATCGGCGCAGTTCTTCGGCGAATGCTGGGGCGCGCCAGGTGTTGCTGGCGGTGATATGGGCGGCGTGCGGGATAATCCACAGGCCGGCGTCAGGGATGGTGCGGTACATGTCGAGTGCGTCTTCCAGCGGGGCGACGGGGTCGCGGTCGCCGGTGATGATGAGTACCGGGCAGGTGATGCGCGCCAGGTCTGCGAGGCGGTGGCGGTGTTCGCTGTCGTCGGCGTGCAGTGCGTCGCCGACGCGGGCGATGACTTGTTTCCAGGCGTCCGCGCCGCCTTGCGGGCTGTGCAGTTTGGAGAGCCAGGCGGCGAGGCCGAAGTTTTCCCAGTAGGCGGGGTCGCCCATGGCGTAGATTTGTTTGTGGATGTCGAGGTTGCTGCGGTAGCTGATGCGGTAGAGGACGAGGCGTTTGACGCGCTCGGGGTGCTTCAGGGTGAGCCAGAGGGCAACCGCGCCGCCCATGCTGGAGCCGCAGAGGTTGGCGGTCTCAATGCCTTCGGCGTCCATCATGTCGAGTACGGCTTCTGCCATCAGGCTGACGCTGAGGCGTTCGCCCGCAAGTTCGCTTTTGCCGTGGCCGGGCAGGTCGGGGACGAGGACGCGGTAGCGTTGTGCCAGCGGGGCGATTTGTGGCTGCCATTCTTCGCCCGCCATGCCGCCGCTGTGCAGGAGGATGACGGGTTGGCTGTCGGCGTGGCCGTGGGTTTGGTAGTGGATCATAGGTCGAGTTTTTTGCGCAGGTAGTTGGTGAGGTGGGAGACGGGTTTGTCGCGGCCGTGGGTGGCGTAGTAGAGCTCGTTTTCGTCGCGGGCGGCGCGCTGGATGCGGCGGCCAATGTCCGGCTGGTGGTAGATGATGAGGACTTGGTCGCCTTCCTGGAGTGAGGTGGCGGCGTTGGGCAGGACGATTTGTTGTTGGTTGCGCAGGATGAGGAGCGGGATGGCGTCGTTGGCGGTTTCGGGGTGATCCGGCAGCATCCACAGGCTTTGCAGGCGCAGCAGGCGGCCGCTTTGTAGTTCGGTGATGATGGCGGGCGCGCGTTGTTTGTCCACTTTGAGGATGTGGTGGCGCGGGTTGTAGTCGCCGCTCAGGTTTTCGAGGCGTTGCAGGAGTTTTTGTCCCCAGGCTTCGTTTTGGTGCCAGAGGACTTTCATGAAGCGACTTAGCAGGCTTTGGGCGATGCGCGGGTAGATTTCGCTGACGATGAGGTCGGCTTCGGCCATGACGCGGTCAAAGCCGGCGACGGCAAAGAGGCGCTGGTCGGAGCTGTGGTTTTGTTTGCCGACGACAAAGAGCGACGGCTGCATGTTTTTGGCGGTAACGGCGATGGAGAGGTTGTCCGGGTCGGATTTGTAGGCGGCGACGATGGCCTGGGCGCGGTCAATGCGCGCTTCGCGCAGGGTGACGGCTTCGGTGCCGATGCCGCGGACTTGGCCGGGCGCGGTCGGCAGGTCGGGGTCGATGATGGTGCAGTCCACGCCTTCGTAGTCAAGGTAGCGTTTCAGGGTTTTGCCGAGGGCGTCGTTGCCGCAGATGATCCAGTGCCCCATCGGCGGCTGCGGCGGTGATTCGTAGCGCTCGCCCGGCGTGCTTTGCAGGCGGGTGATGAGTTCAGCGATGGCGGGGCGGCGCAGCGCGGTGGTCAGGCGCAGGGCGAAGATTTGGTTGGTGTTGATGGTGGCGTCGGTGTTGAAGGATTTGGCGTTGGCGCTGCCGGCGCGGGTGTAGGTGCGGCAGATGACCTGGAAGCGGGTTTGGTCGGAGGTGAGCAGGCGGGCGGCGAGCGAGACTTTGATGTTCACCGCTTCGGAGTCGGTGATGGCGATGACGGCGCGGCAATGCGGCGATTGTACGCCCGCTTTCAGCAGCAGTTCGACGCTGAAGGCGTCGCCGGTGATGGCGAGTACGCCGTGCAGGCTGGGGTCGAGCGCCATTTTGTTGATGCGCACCGGGTCGTTGTCGATGACGACGCACTGGTAGCCGGAGTTGAGCAGCAGCCGCACAAGGCGTTGCCCGGATTCGCCAAAGCCGCAGATGATGCAGAAGCGGCTGCGCTGTTTTTCCACCTGGCGGGCAAAGCGGCTTTCGCTCAAGGCGTGCTGGAAGGTGGGGTCTTGCAGCAGGGCGATGACTTTACCGATGGCGTAGAACCAAGCGGGCACGGTGTAGTAGATGCTGACGACGACCCACATCCGCTGCCATTCGGAGAAGGCGAGCGGCAGTTCGCCGTAGCCGATGGTGGTGGCGGTGTAGCTGACCCAGTAGAAGGCCTGGAAGAGGGTGATGAAGGTGAGTTCGCCGTCGGCATTGACCGCCGGGATGAGGGTAATGCCGAGGATGGCAAGCGAATACGTCCCCAGCAGGATGAGTGCCGGGCGGCGCATTTGCCGCATGATGAGATAGACGACTTCGTTCATCAGCGGCGCAGCGTTGCGGCTTCGATGACGACGAGTGTGACCGAGACGAGGTTGGCGACGAGCGCGCCTGCGGTGAAGGAGACGATGCTCGCTATCGTGCTGGCTTCGAGCAGGGAGACGCTGAAGGTCCAGACGAAAATGGCACAGAGCAGTTGCACGTCGGCGACGAGGCTGGTCGCCAGCATCAGCGAGCCGAGGTGCGAGCGGTCGCCGAACTTGAGGATGGTGCAGACGACGCTGACGATGAAAGCGAAGAACAGCTCCAGCTTGTCGTGATGTTCGGGGTTGCTGATGTCCCCGTAAACAAAGCCGAAATTGAGGGTCAGCGCCAGGATGACGAAAAACCCGAACCAGACACGTTCGCTGCGCATGGATGCTCCGTAAGGTGAAGGAAATGGCGGCTATTCTAACGCCAGCCGCGTTTATCCGCGCAACTGCCCTTCTATAAAGGCGGTAATCACCGCTTCTGCCTCCGCCTCGCTGTAATAACGGCGCGGGTAGAGGCGTCCACCGTCGGGCAGGGCGCGCTGCTGCGCCCACACATCCGGGCGGGCAACTACCGAAAGTTTTGGCGGATGCGGCAGTTTTTGCGCCAGCATCGCCTCAACCTCGCTCAAAAGAAAGCGCAGCTGATAGCCGTCGCTGCCGTTTGCCACCCACAGCTGCCATTGCAAACCCTCCTGCTTGCCCAGCAACACGCGGCTGCGCCACGAGGCGGGCAGACAGGCATAGAGCAGGTTTTGATAATCGCGCGACTGCGTGGTGTCCATATCGAGCTGGCGTAGCAGCGATTTCAACTGATTACGCACCGGAGCAAGCGTTTTCTTCATGGCCTTTACTTGATAAAAACAACCGGCGGACGCATATCCGCCCGCAATGGCGCAATGATAACAAAAGCAGCCATTTCCTTGCGCCGCGCCGCAGCAATTGCGGTATCATGCGCGCTTTCCGAGCCGCCAAAGAGGCGCAAACCAAAACAAAAGGAAGCACTTATGTGGAATAGTCTCGCCGCAAAAATTTTCGGTTCCCGCAACGACCGACTTATCAAGCAATACAAAAAAACCGTCGCCAAAATCAACGCGCTCGAACCGCAAATCCAGGCCCTCGATGACGACGCCCTTAAGGCGAAAACCACCGAATTCCGCGAACGCCTCGCCAAAGGCGAAACCCTCGACCAACTCCTGCCCGAAGCCTTCGCCGTGGTGCGCGAAGCGAGCCAGCGCGTCCTCGGCCTGCGCCACTACGACGTACAGATGATTGGCGGCATCGTGCTGCACCAAGGCAAAATCGCCGAAATGCGCACCGGTGAAGGCAAAACCCTGGTCGCCACCTTGGCGGTGTACCTGAACGCCCTGCCCGGCAAAGGCGTGCACGTCGTCACCGTCAACGACTACCTTGCCCGCCGCGACGGCGAAGAACTGGGCGAACTCTACGGCTTCCTCGGCATGACCACCGGCATCATCGTCGCCGGCATGCCGCAAGAAGACAAACAGGCGGCGTACCGCAGCGACATCACCTACGGCACCAACAACGAATTCGGCTTCGACTACCTGCGCAGCAACATGGCGCTCGCCCCCGAAGACCGCCTGCAACGCGAACTCCACTACGCCATCGTCGACGAAGTGGACTCCATCCTTATAGATGAGGCGCGCACCCCGCTCATCATCTCCGGCGCCTCCGACCTCGACAACGGCCTCTACGAAAAACTGAACACCATCGTCCCCGAACTCGTCCCACAAAAAGAAAAAGACGGCCCCGGCGACTTCAGCATCGACGAAAAAACCAAACAAGTCGGCCTCACCGAAAGCGGCCACGACCACCTCGAAGACCTCCTGCACCAGCACGGCCTGCTCGGTGAAGACGAAAGCCTCTACGACCCGAAAAACCTCGGCATCTTCCACCACCTGAACGCCTGCCTGCGCGCGCACCACCTCTACCACAAAGACGTGGACTACATCGTGCGCAACAACGAAGTCGTCATCGTGGACGAATTCACCGGACGCACCATGGACGGCCGCCGCTGGTCAGACGGCCTGCACCAGGCCATCGAAATCAAAGAAGGCGTGCCCATCAAACAAGAAACCCAAACACTCGCCTCCATCACCTACCAAAACTTCTTCCGCCTCTACGACAAACTGGCGGGCATGACCGGCACCGCCGACACCGAAGCCTTCGAATTCCAGGACATCTACGGCCTCGAAACCGTCGTCATCCCCACCAACCGCCCGGTGCAGCGCAAAGACCACACCGACCTCATCTACCTCAACCAAAAAGGCAAATACGACGCCATCGCCGCCGACGTGCGCGACTGCAAAGAACGCGGCCAACCCGTGCTGCTCGGCACCGCCTCCATCGAAACCTCCGAACTCGTCTCCGGCCTCCTGACCCAACTCGGCATCGAACACAACGTCCTGAACGCCAAACAACACGCGCGCGAAGCCGAAATCATTGCCCAGGCTGGTCGCCCCGGCCAAGTCACCATCGCCACCAACATGGCAGGACGCGGTACCGACATCGTCCTCGGCGGCTCCCTGCGCGCCGAGCTCAATGCCCTCGGCAAAGACGCCAACGAAGACGCCAAACAAGCCGTGCGCGACGACTGGCAAAAACGCCACGAAGCCGTCATCGCCGCCGGCGGCCTGCACGTCATCGGCGCCGAACGCCACGAATCACGCCGCATCGACAACCAGCTCCGTGGCCGCTCCGGCCGCCAGGGCGACCCCGGCTCCAGCCGCTTCTACGTCGCCCTCGATGACAACCTCGTTCGCATCTTCGCCGGCGAGCGCATGGCGAGCATGATGCAGCGCCTCGGCATGAGCGAAGACGAAGCCATCGAATCGCGTATGGTCTCCAAACAAATCGAAGGCGCGCAGCGCAAAGTAGAAGCGCACAACTTCGACGCGCGCAAAAACCTGCTCGAATACGACAACGTCGCCAACGAACAGCGCAAAGTCATCTACACTCAGCGTTCCAACATCATGGACGCCGACAACATCGCCGAACTCATCGCCGGAATGCGCCACACCGTGATGGAAAACCTCGCCAGCCGCTACATCAGCGACGACCAAGTGCGACAAAACTGGGACATCCCCGGCCTCGAAGCCGCGCTGCGCAACGAATTCGGCCTGGCGGTGGACATCCAGAACCACTGGCTGCAAGCCAACCCCAACATGAGCGCCACACAAATCAAAGAAGGCCTCGTCGAACTACTCGAACACATCCAACAAGAAAAAGAAAACCAAGTCGGCGGCGACATCATGCGCCGCGTCGAAAAATACATCGCGCTACAAACCATCGACACCCAATGGAAACAACACCTGGCAACGATGGACATGCTGCGCCAGGCCATCTGGCTACGCTCACGCGCACAAAAAGACCCGAAGCGCGAATACCAGCGCGAATCCTTCGAACTCTTCAAAGACCTGCTCGACCACATCCAATTTGAAATCGTGCGCGTCCTTGCCCACATCCAGTTCCAGGCACAAAGCGCGGCGGACGAAGCCGAAGCCATGCAACAACAGGCCCAACGCCAGCACGACGCCGAACTCGCCCGCGCCCACTACCACGGCAGCAGCGACAGCGACGAAAGCGACGGCCTGCGCGAACCCACCCCGGAAGAAATCGCGCGCGCTGGCCGCAACGACCCCTGCCCCTGCGGCTCTGGCAAACGGGTCAAAGACTGCCACGGCAAACTGGCATAACCTTCAAAACCCCGCCCCGGCGGGGTTTTTGCCGGAACATCCCGTTTTTACATACACCATGAGCGCTCAGCTGTATGTATAGCAACCCTCCGAACGCCTCATACGGCGTTGCGCCGCCTCGCCGTACAACCGCGTACTGTCTTCGGCGGC
>CAURAS010000096.1:0-6381 GCA_963522865.1 uncultured Cardiobacterium sp. | reverse complement strand
GCGAACTCATGCGCAAAGACCGCGAAGAACGCGAACGCCTGCGCAAAGAAGGCAAGCTGTAAACCCTTTACTTCGCTTCCGCCCGCAAGGGCGGTTTTTTTTGCGCGATACCACATGGCGGCGCCACCCGAGCAATTCAGACACCATTTGCCATTTACATACACATCGAGCGCTCAGCTGTATGTAAACAGAGGGCAACCGAAGCGTGCAAACCAGGAAAAGACTGATAGCAGCAAGCACGGTTAAAACACAATAAAAAAAGAAACATACCAAAAAAAATTGCGATATCATCACGCTGCCCGCCGTGCGGGCATCCCCGAAAAACTAACCGGAGCACACATGAAAAAACTGCTACTCGCCGCCGCCCTGCTGGCACCCGCTACTGCTGCCCTCGCCCACGGCGTCTGGATTGCCCCGCACTATGGCGAACTCGGCGTCGTCTATGGCATGGGTTACGCCGATGATGCCTACAAGCCGGAAAACGTCCGCTTCGTTAAGGCCTATACCGCTGATTTCAAAGAAACGAAAGCCGAAGTGAAAACGCACGACCAGCACAGCAGCGTGGAAGTCGCGGAAGACGCTGCCGTACTCACCGCCTTCTTCGATAACGGCTACTGGGAGAAAGACGAAAACGGCAAATGGAAAGCGGTAGAGAAAAGCGCCATCAGCAAACCCGCCGACACGTCCACCTCGCTCAAGTACAACATCAGCCTGCTGAAACCCTATCAGGGCGAGATGAAACCCTTTGACCTGCCGGCGCAAATCATCCCTGCAACCGACCCCTCTACCCTGAAACAGGGCGGCAAGCTGATCGTCACCGTGTACGTCGCGGGCAAACCGCAGGCGGACGTGGAAATCACCGCTGACTACATCAACGACTTCAGCAACCGCGTCAAGACCGACACCAAGGGGCAGGTCGAACTCACCGTGCGCAACAACGGCCACAACGTCGTCGCCGCGCTGGTGAACCACCCCACCCCGGATGACACGCACGCCCATCTGCAACGCAATGTCGCGACGCTCTCTTTCAAATCGGCAAAGCAGAAATAAACTGCCACCCCAAAAAAACGCCACGGTTTCCGTGGCGTTTTTATTGGCAGATTTAGTTATACATACACCTGAGCGCTCGATGTGTATGTAAATAATGCTGGACAGCAAAATGTAGGGGCGGTTAGGGCAAAGCCCGTAACCGCCCGCTCGGTTATGAATTTGTGTGAAGCTCCTATCCGCGCGGGCTTCTTGCTATAACGCTGCGAATAGTTTGCTGCCCCCTGCTAGCCCATTTACATACACCTGAGCGCTCGATGTGTATGTAAATAATGCTGGACAGCAAAATGTAGGGGCGGTTAGGGCAAAGCCCGTAACCGCCCGCTCGGTTATGAATTTGTGTGAAGCCCCTGTCCGCGCGGGCTTCTTGCTATAACGCTGCGAATAGTTTGCTGCCCTCTGCCAGCCCATTTACATACACCTGAGCGCTCGATGTGTATGTAAACAGTCCTGGCGAGTAACGCGGCAGCTCAGTAGCAGACGTTATTGGTGCTGCCCATGCGAATCCAGTCGGCCTGGACGATACCGTTTAGGCGGATGTCCGGCAGGCTTTCCAGGGTTTGCAGGTTGTAGCGCGACAGCACCGGTTTGTATTCTTTGCTGTAGAGCACCAGTTTGCTGTCGCCGCTGATCCACATGTCGGTCACGTCTTCGTCGTAGCCGAAATCGAGCTGGATGCGGTTTTCGAGGTCGTCGAAGGGGTGGATGCTCAGGTGGCGGTCGCCGCCGACGACGAGGTAGCGATCCAGCCAGCCGGTGCGGAATTTGCGCGGACGGTAGCCGAGGTTGAGCCGTTTCGGTTCGTCGCTGACGTCCGGTTCGTAGATGAGGATGTGGCCGCCGAGGTCGCCGAAGATGACGTGGCGCATGCCGTTGTCGATGAAGGGTTCGAGCAGCCGTTCGTTCAGGTGCTTGGAGTCGTAAAGCGGCCCGGTTTTGATGACTTTGCCGGTGTCGGCGAAGTAGATGATGCCTTCGTCGGCGTAGTAGGTGTTAAACGCGATGAGGCGGTCTTCAAAGCTCGGCGCGCCGCTGCCAAGGCCGCGCGTTTCGCCGATGTCGATGATTTGCCAGCCTTTGTCCGGCTCGCTGTAGCTGTATTGGTAGATGAGCGGCGTGTTTTCTTGCAGCACCCAGAAGGTTTGGCTGTACACGCTGAAAATGGTGTTGAAGCGGGTGTAGAGGTTCTGGAAGGTTTTTTCGAGGATATTCACTTCGCCCGTGCGGTAATCGACCATGCCGACGCGGTCTTCGAGGGCAACTGCCAGTTTGCTGCTTTCCGGGACGAAGGTGAGGCGGAAGGCGCGGCTCGGCAGCGGGATTTCCTGGATTTCGCGGGTTTCGAGGTTGATGAGGGTGATGGCGTAGCGGCGCTGGTCGCTGATGGCGAGCCAGGGTTTGTCGGTGCTGCTGGCGAAGGTGCGGATGGCGACCGGCGAGCGCAGGGTGTCCACCTGGCGTTCTTCTTCGAGATCGACGACGGCAATGTTGCTCAGGCCCTTGTCGGCAACGTAGACGTAGCGCGTCGGGTCGTAGAGGCTTTGCGGCGCGGCGGTTTCGGGCGGTGGCGCGGCTTCTGCCGCAGGGGCTGGCGTGGCGGCTCCGGGCAGTTGCAGCGACCACAGCGGGCGGGCGAGTGCGGCGGCACCGGTGGCAAGGAGGAGTTTGCGGCGCTTCATCATGGCTGGCTTCCTTTGCTGTCGCCGTTCAGGCAGCGGGCGTAGGCGATAAGCGCGTCGCCGTCGTGCAGCGCGCCCGCGCTTTTGGCGATCATTTTGTCATCGACGTACCAGACGGAGAGCGGCAGGCCGACGCCGCCGAGGGTTTTCAGCAGGGCGTGGTCGCCGTGGTTGTCACGCGGCAGGGCGGTGATGTGCAGTTCGTCGTAGATTTTGTCGATTTGTGCCGGGTCGTCGCCGAGGTTCAAGGTGATGATTTCCAGCGGCGCGTTTTCGTCTTGGGCGATTTTGTCGAGCAGCGGCAGTTCGCTACGGCAGGGCGCGCACCAAATCGCCCAAACGTTGAGCAGGGTAACGCGCTGTTTGGCGTCGCGGCGGATGATGTCGTGCAGCGGCGCGGGTGAAGTCGCGGGCTGGAAGCCTTCCGGCGGGATGCAGTCGGCGGCTTGTGCAACGCCGCCCAGGAGGGCGGCGAGCAGGAGGGGGAGCAAGGCGTGTTTTTTCATGATTTGGCGCCTTCGTCTTTGGCGATGGCTTTTTCGATGTCGCGCGCCAGTTTTTCGGCGCCGCTTTGGTAGTCGAAGGCATCGATGAGTTCACGCTTCGGCGAAAGCAGGTAAATCATGGTGCTGTGATAGACGGTGTAGCCGTTCGGCAGGTCGGGCGGCACGACTTTTTTGCCGTTGTGGCGGTAGCCGAAGCTCGCGCCGTAGCGTTTGGCGGTGGCCTCAATGTCGGCCATGCTGCCGGTCAGGCCGACGATGCGCTTGTCAAAATAGCCGGTGTACTGGTTCAGGCGTTCAGAATTGTCGCGCAGCGGGTCGATGCTGATGAAGACGGGCTGAACCTTTTCCGGCGATTTGACGATTTTCAGCATCTGCGCGAATTCGTAGAGGGTGGTCGGGCAGACGTCCGGGCAGGAAGTGAAGCCGAAGGCGACGAGCAGATATTTATCCTTGAACGGCGCGCTGGCATCCGTAACGGGCTGGTCGCCCGGGCCGGTAAGGGCGAAATGATAGCCCTGCGGCTGCGGCGCCTGTTCGCTCGCGCTTTCGGCGGGCTTTGCCGCATCCGTGGCGGCGGCTTCGCCAGGTTTGGTGTCTTCAGCGAAGGCGGTCGGGAGCGCGGCGAGCAGCGCGCTGGCAAGGAGGGTACGAAGGGTGCGTGTCATGGTGGGTCTCCGGTTGATGAAGGGCGCTGGCATTATATAACCGATTCTGGCGCTAATTTCTTGATTGTGAGCAAGGTCGGCGCCGTATCTTGCCTGCAAAAAAACGCCGGTTGCCCGACACTTTTTTGCATAAGCAGCACTACGGGCTAATCTCGCCGTGCGTGCCGTGGAAGCCCTTCAATTTTCCCTTCACCTTGGCGTGCGGCAAAGACCTTGCTCGCCTCGAACGCCTGCTGTTCGCTGACGGAGGGACAGTCGCCGGGGTTTGCCCATATCGTCATCACCGCTGCCACCGCAGGCAGTGAGCAGGCAGGGCGGCAGGGCAAGCGCGAGGAGACTGGCGTGCATCGGGGGTAACTGATTTTGGTTGAGGGAAAAACGTGCTTGATTAAAACGGATTTGGCGGGGCAAGACCTTCCGTTATACATACACCTGAGCGCTCGATGTGTATGTATAAATTTATGCCTTGCCGCGCAGATATAGCACCCGGCCGTCGCCGCCAATGATGAGGCGGCAGTCGGGGCTTTTTATGCCGTAGCAGCCGTTGGCTTTTTCGATGGAAAGCGGTGCGGCCGGTAGGCTGTAGCGGGTGAGCGGGGCAGTGGCGTAAGCGTGGGCGGCGCGGATGGTGGGCAGTTTCATTTTATTGAGTCCTCGTGGTTTTTCAGCGCGTACCAATCGAAGTGGCGCGTGCCGTACATGGTGGCAGCAAGCGCGGCAAAGAGCAGCAGGCTGCCCAATAGCAGGGTGTAGCGCGGGGTTTGCAGGAGGAGGTACAGCACGGCGTAGGCAATAACCAGCAGACCGCCAAGGATGGAAGCGCGCGTTATCCCGCCGAGGATGGCACTCAAATAGCCGGTAATCAGGCCGTTGCAGGCGAGCGCCGCGATAAGATAGGCGGCGGTGAAGCCGGTGTATTCGCCAAGCGAGAGAAGGAGTAGGTAGAAGATGCAGACCGCCGCGCCAACGAGGGTGTATTGCACCGGGTGGATGCGCAGGCCGCGTAGGCTTTCAAAAAGGAAGCAGCCACCGAAGGTGATGAGCAGAAACAGCACTGCGTATTTGCTGCTGCGTTCGGTGAGGCGGTAGAGGTCCAGGCGGTTGCCGAGGGTTGTTGTCGCCTCTGCGCGATCAACCTGGGTGGCGATGTTTTGCTGCGCGATTTCCGCGTAATGCTCGCGGTCGCGCACAAGGCCGTTAAATAGTTGCAACGCTATCAGCAGGATGATGCTGATGACGGCGATGATGACAAGTTTTTGTGTGGTTTTTTCCATGAGGAGGCTCCGAAGTGGGGGAGCCGATAGTGTCGCGCGGCGGACGGCGGGCTGCTTGAAGCGGCGGTGAATTTGCCGTGAAAGGGCGGTGAATTTATACATACACCTGAGCGCTCGATGTGTATGTATATTAGACAGCATCCGTATTTCAAGCCGCATTCTGCGGGTTTGTTGTATGGAGAAATACCTCCGAAATGTGGGAAAATGCCGTAACCCATTACAAAAACATTACCCTTTCATGATGGCAGGAAAATTGCTAGTCTGAACAACAGCAAGAATAAAACGCGGAAGGAGAGCATGGCACAAATCACCCTGACCCTAAAAGACGCCGGCGGCAACGCCCTTGGCCAATACCACCTCGACGGTGCTGGCAGCGCACAGCACATCCAGGCGATAGACGGCGCGTACTACCAATTTACCGACGCGGCGACCGGCCTCGGCCCGGAAAGCCTCATCACCGACCGCGTCGGCAATGATCTCCTCGTCTCCTTCGACCGCGGCCAGGGCGCCGGACTCGTCATCGAAAACTACTTCAGCCAGGGACAAGGCGCGCTGGTTGGAGTGCAGGCGAACGGCGGCCTGTTTAACTACCCGGTAGCGAGTGCGCCAGAACACGTGCTGGCAGAAGAACTGGCGGCGGCAGCGACGCCAAGCACCGACACGCCGACCACCGTTGCGCCACTTGCCGTTCTGGGCGGGCTGGCGCTCATTGGTGGCGGCATTGCGCTGGCAAACCACGACAACGACAAAGGCAGCACCAGTGGCATGGGAAGCCTGCCAGAACTGCCGCCATTCAAACCGGCACCACAACCCGAGAGCCCGCCGAACCCAATAAACCCGACGCCGCAACCCTTACCGACACCACAGCCGAACCCGCCGGGACAGAACCCGGCGTCAGGGACAGGTGGACTCCTGCCGCCATACACACCGAACCCGAACCCTAGCACACCGCCGGGAACGAATCCGACCCCGAAAGACCCGCACAACCCCGGACTGCCGGACAGCGACCCGCGCAGCTACAAACCCTACCTGCAAGACGACATAGTTCAGGGCAAACGGCACAAAACCGTGACCATCAAAGTCACCGAAAACGACAAAGACCCACAAGACGACATAGACCCGAACACCCTGAAACTGCTGGACAAAGACGGCAATGCGGTAGACAAAGTTGTCGTTGAAAAACAAGGCACCTGGACCGTGAACCCAGGAG
>CAURAS010000095.1:0-6393 GCA_963522865.1 uncultured Cardiobacterium sp. | reverse complement strand
GCGTTTTCTTTGTCCAGCACGTCTTGCAGGCTCGCCGCGCCCGCCTGGTAGCGGATGCGGGTGAGGGCTTCGATGTCTTTTGCCTGGGCGAGGCGGTCTTGCAGGTGGCGTGCTTCGTCCTGGCTTTGTTTGAGGTTCAAGATGGCGTTTTGGGTTTCGCCGAGGGCGCGGTAGAGGGTCTGCCGGTAGGTGGCGAGGTTTTGTTGGTAGCTGGTTTCTGCCTCGCGGCGCGCCAGTTCTTTTTTGTGTGCGTTGAGAAACGGCAGGGTGATGTTGGCGGTGATGGCGCCAACGGGGTTGTGCAGGAGTTCGAGCAGGCGGTTGGCGCTGGTGCCGAGGTTGGCGCCGAGGGTGAGGTCGGGGTAGTAGTCGCGTTCGGCGATGGCGATGTTGCCGAGGTTTTGTTGTAGGCGGTATTGGGCGGCGCGCAGGTCGGGGCGTTGCGCGAGGAGATGCGCCGGGATGCCGCTGTTGATGGCGGGGATGGTGAGCGCTTTCAGGCTCGGTTCGTGCGTAATGACGCGGCTGACCGGTGCGCCGAGCAGGCTGGCAAGGGTGGTTTCGGCTTGCTGGCGCTGGTTTTCGAGGCGGTCGCGGTTGCTTTCGAGGTTGGTGCGGTTTTGTTCGGCTTCGCGCAGGTCAAGCGGGCTAGCGCTGCCGGCGTGAACTTTGGTGCGGGTGAGGTCGAGGGTTTGTGCGGCGTTTTTGCGGTAGGCGGCGTTTAGCGCGAGTTGGTCGTTGAGGCTGGCGATTTGTAGGTACTGGCTGGTGATGTCGCCGATGAGGGTGAGGCGGGTGGCGAGCAGGTCTTCGGCGGTCGCCTGGCTTTCCCATTGGGCGTTGTCGCTGGCAAGGCGCAGTTTGCCCCAGAGGTCGGCTTGGTAGTTGATGCCGAGGCTCGTCCCGTAGTTTTGGTTGGTGTGGCCGCCGTGGTTGAGGCTGCGGCTGGCGCTGGCGTTCACGCCGCCGCTGTAGTCGGGGCTGCGGTTGGCGTCGCTGTTTTCCAGGGCGATGCGGCTTTTTTGCCAGGCATAGCCCGCTGCGGCGAGGTTTTGGTTGTGGGCGAGGCCGCGCGCGATGAGTTGCTCGAGGTCAGCGCTGCCGTAGTCGCGCCACCATTCTGTGTGTTGGGCTTCGTTGCGGCTCGCGTGTTGGTACATCCAGGCGGTGGGGATGGCGCTTTGTGCGAGGTCTTGTTGTAGGTTGTGCGGGGTGGTGGCGCAGCCGGTCAGGAGGGCGGCGAGGAGGAGCGGTTTGGTGTTCATGGGGTTCCTTGGTCATGTGGCGCGGTGTGCGCAGGTGGCCATACTACCGTGCCGCCCCATTTGTCTCCCATACGGTTTTGTCTGGTTTCAGGCTTTGGTTGTAGGTTGTCCAATATAAAGGGACGCCTCAGAACCAATACCGATACGCCAACACCGTGCTCATGACAAGCGACATGGCAATCACTGCCGGGCGGATGAGTTGGTTTCCTTTGCTGATAATCAGCCCGGCGGCGAGGCGGGCGCCGAGAATTTGTCCGGCGGCCATCGCAAACCCCGCCAGCCAGACGATTTTCCCGCCGATGAGAAAGACGAGGAGCGACACCAGGTTAGTGGTGGCGTTGTAGGCTTTGGCTTCGATTGTTGCGTTTTGCAGGGTGTAACCGCGCAGGGAGATGAGCGCCAGCATGAAGAAGCTGCCGGTACCGGGGCCAAGGAAGCCGTCGTAAAAGCCGATGGGCAGCGCCGCCGCGAGGACGAATTTTCCGTACGGCAACCGCGCCTCGCGCGCGACCGTGCCGAGTGACGGCATGAAGATGAAGATGAACGCGACCGCCGCCAATAGCAACGGCAGCGCCTGTTGTAATGCTTCTTTCGGCAGATATTGCACCGTCAGCGTGCCACAAGCGGCGCCGAGCGCGCAGGCGGTAATGCCCGGCAATAGACGGCGAAACTGGATTTGTCCGCGTTTGACGAAGTATCCCGTCGCCAGCAACGTGCCGCAGCTACCTTGTAATTTGTTGGTGGCAAGTGCCGCGTCCGGTGGCAATCCGGCGAGCAGCAGCGCGGGAATGGTCAGCATACCGCCGCCACCCGCGAGGGTATCGACGAAGCCTGCGGCGGTGCCGACCAGCGTCAGCAGCGCGAGTATCCACAGCGACAGTTCAGCCGGCATCGCCCACCATCCATTCATCTAATTGGGAAACCAGCGCGGGCAACCCTTCTTTTTTCAGACTGGAGAAGGTCTGCACGCTAAACGGCGCGTGCCAGTTGGCGAGCTCGCCGCGTACCGCCTGTAACTGTTTGCCTGCCGCGCCGCGACTGAGTTTGTCCGCCTTGGTCAGGAGGATATGCGCGGGCAATTGCCGCTCGGCGCAGCATTCAAGCATGCGGATGTCCAAATCCTTCATCGGGTGGCGGATGTCCATCAACAGCACGATGCCGCGCAGTACCGCGCGTGTCAGCAAATAGCGTCCCAACAGCGCCTGCCAGTGGGCGCGCATTTGCTCCGGCACTTCGGCGTAACCATAGCCCGGTAAATCCACGAGATAGCAGCCGGCCTCCGGCAGTGCGAAGTAGTTGATGAGCTGTGTCCGCCCCGGCGTGCGCGATACCCGCGCCAACGCTTTCTGGTTGGTGAGCGTGTTTAGCGCACTCGATTTGCCGGCGTTGGAGCGCCCGGCGAAGGCAATTTCGATGCGGGCATCGGCGGCGAGTTGGTCCTCGCGGTTGGCGGAAAAGGCAAAGCTGGCCTGCTGGTAACGGTTATTCATCTCTAGTAAAATGCGGGGAAATTCACCTGAATATATCAGGCATCCAGCAAACGACAAAAGAAAAATCTTGCGGAGCAAGTCATGAAAAAAGGCATTGTGACAATTTTATTGGGCAGTATCGCTGTCTGGGCGCAGGCGGCAGATATCAAGGCCGGGGAAGAAAAGGCGATGGTGTGCGTCGCCTGTCACGGACCTGGCGGCGTCAGCGCCAATCCGGACTGGCCGTCGTTGGCCGGGCAGGGACAAAAATACATTGAAAAACAACTGAAAGATTTTAAAAGCGGCGAACGTCCGAACATGGTGATGCAGCCGCAGGCGGGACTGCTTTCTGACGAAGACATCGTCAACGTCGCCGCCTACTTCGCCGCCCAAACCCCGCCGCCGGCGACTACCGAAGGCGCAGGCGACAACCCCGAAGAACTGCTGGCTGTTGGCGAAGCGCTCTACCGTGGCGGCGACATGAGCAAAAACGTCCCCGCCTGCATGGCCTGCCACGGTCCGACCGGCGCAGGCATCGAACCGGCCGCCTTCCCGCGCATCTCCGGCCAGCATGCCAAATACACCCGCACCCAGCTGGACGCCTTCCGCACCGCGGCGATGATCGACGAACAGGCGAGCGAAACCGATCGCGCTACCCTCGTCGTGCGCGGCAACGACCCGAACGGCATGATGCGCGACGTCGCAGAAAAACTGACGCCGAAACAAATCGAAGCGGTGGCGCGTTACATGCAGGGGCTGCACTGATTGCGTGACGAACGCTGGTGGCGTCAGCCACTGCACCGGCTCTCCGACAAACAATGGGAAGCCCTCTGCGACGGATGCGGACTGTGTTGCCTGAACAAAATGGAAGACATTGATACGGGAGAAGTGTACTTCTCCCGTGTTGCTTGCAAACTACTGGACATCAAAACGGGCCGCTGCCGCGACTACCCCTGCCGCCAGCAGCACGTGCCGGATTGCCTCTCGCTGCGGGAGATGAAACGCCACGAATACAGCTGGTTACCGCCGACCTGCGCCTACCGCCTGCGGGCAGAAGGCAAAGAACTGCCGCCCTGGCACTACCTCAACTGCGGCGACCGGCAGGAAGTCCACCGCCGCTACCGCAGCGTGCGGCACTTCGCCCTGAGCGAGGCAGACGGCCATGCCATTGACGACCATCTGCTCTATCGACTAGAAGACATACTCGGAGAAGGAGACCAGGAACCATGACCAACCCATCCGTCCTCATACTGCGCATCACCGCCGCCGTCATCATCATCCTCATCATCGCCGTCACCGCGCTCGCTATCCGCCGCAACCAGCGGCGCGAACGCGACCGTCACGACGGCCACCCGCGCTACCGCGGCTCCAGCCTCGACGGCGGCATCGCCCTGCCAGACGACGGCGTTACCGACTTCGAAGCCGGCGGCGTCGAAATGCACAAAACCAGCCGCTTAAACCCCGGCTTCTTCAGTGGCGGCAAAGCGCCCGAACCGCCAAAGCCGCGCGGCAAACCGCCGGAACACCTCATCCCCCTCACCATTATGGCGCCGCAAGGTCGCCCCTTCAGCGGCAAAACCGTCGCCCGCCTCGTACAGAACTTCGGCCTGCAATACTCGCCCAACCGCACCTACGAACTCCTCACCGCCGGCGGGCAAGAAGTCTTCTGCACCCTGCTCAACGTCCGCCGACCGCCCACCTTCCCGGAAACCCTCGACACCCCGGACGCCAGCTACGAAGGCCTGCTCCTCGTCCTGCAACTGCCGGTCAGCCAAAAGCCCGTCGAAGACTGGGAGACCTACATCGCGCTCGCCCATGAAATGAGCGACAACTGCGGCGGCAAACTGAGCGACCACAACCGCCGCCCGCTGAACGAACGCGACCTCGAACGCCTGCGCAAAAGCGTCGAAGCCTACGAACTCGAATACCACAACTGGCTACGCCGCCAGGGCTAACCGCACCGAACACCGCCCGCAACACGGCGGGTGGCATCATTTACATACACCATGAGCGCTCAGGTGTATGTAAATGGGGTGTCGTAGGTTGGGTTAGCGCGTAGCACGTAACCCAACAAAACCACGGCAAAATTAAAAACGCTGTTGGGTTACGCTCGTTCCTCGCTAACCCAACCTACGCACCGCTCATTCATTGCGGGCGCATTTTTCGTCGCAATCATCCGCAGGCGCGGGGGAAATGGTGGGGCAAGCCCCACCCTACTACTTGCTTGTTTATAAACTTAGCCTTGTAGGGACTTTAATATTTGCGTCAATATACGCGGCTTCCAATATTGTTTATTTCGGAAATTATCGGCAAATTCTATTGCGTACTCTCTGTCAGCGTCGGATAGTTTGAGTTCGCTTATGTTAATTTCATACAAAATAAGTCCACCACTCATTTCTCCACTCATCGCAGCCTTCATGGCATATTCAAAGGCTTTTTGCGCATCTTTGGGTAAGCCCAGTTCACCTTTCCAATAGGCGTGTCCAATTCCGTAACAAGCAATACCACTGCCTAGTGAATCAAGCGCACAGGATTTTTCTAGCCAATCTACAGCCTGTTTTTCATCTTCTGTAACACCTTTACCTTCTAGATAAAGTTGGGTAAGTCTATTCATGGGCATTGCAGCATATCTATCTTGTTTGACGCCTTTTTCATACTAATGTTTAGCTTCGGTAAAATTTTGGGTAACACCTTTCCCTTCTTCATAAAGTCCGCCTATATTTGCCATTGCAGGCGCATAACCTTTTGCTGCAGCCTGTTCCCACCATTGTTTGGCTTGTGAATAGTCCTTTTCTTTATATGCGATAATGCCTAGATATCTTTGTGCATTCGGTTCGTCCTGCGCGGCTGCTTTTTCAAACCATTCGCTCGCTTTTTCTGTGTTTTCTTCTACACCAACACCATAGTAATAAAGCAATCCCAACGCCGTCCGTGCTGTCGCATTCCCTTGCGCCGCTGCTTTTTCATACCATTCCAGCGCGCTGTTGAAATTCTGTTTGAAGCCGTGGCCGAGGGCATACATTTAGCCCAGTTGGAATTGGGCTTCGGCATCGCCCGCTTCGGCTTTCGGTTGCCAGCGTTTCATGCCTTCGATGTAGTTGGGCGTGTCTTCTGCAAATGCGGGCGCAATGGGCGCGGCAATGGCGATAGCGCAGGCGAGCAGGGTGGTCTTTTATGTTCATCATTTTTCTCCGTGGGTTTATGGAAGCAGGAATTATGGCGGCTATCGCGCGGGCATGAAAAAGCCCGACGGGTGTCGGGCTGGAATGGGTTGGCGGTTTATTTTTCGCGGAAGATGATGCGGCCTTTGGAGAGGTCATACGGCGTCATTTCGACTTTCACTTTGTCGCCGGTGAGGATGCGGATGTAGTGTTTTCGCATCCGCCCGGAGATGTGGGCGTTAATCATGTGGCCGTTTTCCAGCTCAACACGGAAGGTGGTGTTCGGGAGGGTTTCCACCACGGTGCCGATCATTTCGATGTTTTCTTCTTTGGACATTAGTTACCTGTAAGGAGGGGAAAAAACGCGCGGATTGTAGCAAGTTGGCGGGGCAATTACAAAGCGCGCCGCGCCGTTATCGCGCCCGTTGCCGCCGGAAACGTGTTAATCTTTAGCGATTCTTTCACACGGGAGCAACACATGAGCACAGAAAAACACAC
>CAURAS010000094.1:0-6401 GCA_963522865.1 uncultured Cardiobacterium sp. | reverse complement strand
ACCACGATTTCATCGGCGACAGCGGCATCGTCCCCGACCACATCCTGCCGCGGTTGTAAACACAGCGGCGCATTTACATACACCTGAGCGCTCGATGTGTATGTATAAATTATGACGACGTCTCCTGCCATTCCAGCCCTGCCGCATTGAGCAAAACGCGCGCGGCGGCAAGCGCCTCCGCGACCGCTTCCGGCGCGCCATCAAAGCCCAGTTCGCATTCAAAATGCAGCTTCGGCAGGCTGGAAACCGCGACCTGCGGAAAGCGCGCTTCCAGCTCGCGCATCAGCGGAGCGAGCAGGCTTTCCGGCGCGAACACGTCCAGCGCCGCATAGTGTTGCGGGCGGCCGTCCTCGCGGTAAAACGTATCCAGCACCCAGTTCATCATCGGCTGTGCCATCTGCGGAAAACCCGGCACGCAGTGGATACCGCGCAGCGAAAAACCCGGTATCCCATTGACCGGATTGGGAATGAGGCTCGCACCCTGCGGAAAATGAATCAGCTCGCGCCGCCCCGGCGTGAACTCGTCCGCGCCATACTTGGCGAGCAGCAACGCCTCGCCTTCGGGATGAAACGCGAGCGGCACATCGCAGGCCGCCGCGACCGCCTGCCGCGTGCGGTCATCCGGCGTCGCGCCGATACCGCCGAAACTCAGCACCACCTCGCCCGCAGCGAGCGCGCGACGGTAATGCGCGACCAGTGCGTCGGCGTCGTCGCCCAAAAAATGTGCCGCCGTCAGCCGCAGCCCGCGTTCGGCAAACGCCGCGCGCGTGTTGGCAAAATGCACGTCCTGCCGCCGCCCGCTCAAAATCTCGTTACCAATCACCAACAGCTGAAAACGCTTACTTATCATGAACTTGCTCCATATCTTGAGAAACCGGGGCGGACGGCGGCAGCGCGAGGCAGACCACACCGACGACAATCAGCGCGATGCCGAGCCACTCACGACCGCTCAAGCGCTCGCCGAGAAACGCCACCGAAAAAAACGCGACGAAAACCACCGAGAGCTTGTCCACCGGCGCCACGTGCGACGCCTGCCCCAGTTGTAACGCCTTGAAATAAAACAGCCACGACAAACCCGTGGCCGCCGCCGACAGCGCAAGAAACAGCCACTGCTTGCCGCCAACCGCCGCCAGCGGTTGCCACTTGCCGAGAAAACTCACCCACAGCGCGACAATGCCGACGATAAAAACCGTGCGGATGAACGTCGCAAAATCGCTGTCCAGCCCCTGCAAACCGAGCTTGGCGAACACCGCCGTCAGCGCGGCAAACACCGCCGACAGCAGCGCAAAAAACAACCAGGACACCGTCGCCTCCGTATCATGAAAGAGCCGTCATCATACGCCAAACCTTAGCCGTTACCCGGGCAGATTTACATACACTTCGAGCGCTCAGCTGTATGTATATTTCCCCATCGGTTGTGTAAAAAACCGTTCACGTCCCCACATCAGGTCACAAATCTGCCTCAAAAGACCGCAAAAAACAACAAAAAAACACAAATTATTTCACGCATTTTCCTCAAAAATTCTGCCTCTCTCTGGATTTCTCTGGCTAACACATTACAATCTCCTTAAAAATTCATGATGGCAGCGCGGTTGCTAAAGTGTGTATTACATGAACATGCAGCATCTTCACACAACAATCCGCTTAACAAACAAAGAGAAAAGATCCAGGCAACTATGTCCAACCCTATCACCCTTATCCTGAAAGACCGGCGCGGCAACACGCTTGATCTCTTTGACATCAGCGACTTTACCACGCCACTGACTATTGACGCCGTTGAGGGGGCGTATTACCAATTCAACGACGAGATGACTGGCCTTGCGCCACCGATTATGCGCTGTACACGCGTGGGCGAGGCGCTGCACATTACCTTTGGCGACAACGTCCGTCTGGTCATCGCGCACTATTACAGCTGCCATCAGGGCGCGCTTATTGGCCTGCAAGAAAACGGCAGAATGCAGCGCTACCCGCTCGGTGGCGCGGACGATATCCCCCTGCCCGCTTTCTGAAATGATATGGCGCGCTCCGCTTGTATTCTATACAGCAATCCACGGCGGAAAATAAAGCAAGGTTGTATAAAAGACGTGGGTTCTTTATACATACACTTGAGCGCTCGAGGTGTATGTATCACTCTGCCGCCATAAAAAAATCCCGGTCATGTGCCGGGATTTTTCTTGTGGTTTTATTGGCGGTTTATTTATCGAATGCACAAATTTAGCGTGCGATTTTGTCACGGCTGCCTTGTAGTCCCAAGAATCCTCTCGCACCGTCTTTGCCGGTATATTCCGCAGAGCCGATAATTTCTTCGGCATTTGGCCCGGCAAGGCCAATGGTATATGTATTCATGGATGATGCGGCATTTTCTGTATCCGCTGCACCGTCAATTGCATAGAAGGTAAAACCATCATCGGTTTCGCGCGTAATTTTCCCTTCACCCAGAGTGATTTTGCCGGCGCCTTTGGAGGCAGCAATTTCACCGGAACCGCGCTGTGTACCAAAGTCGATGCTATAGCGGAAATTGGTGTCATTGGCAGCACTGTCATTAAAAGCGCGCCCGGTATAAGTCGCTTTTCCTGCCGTGGGTAATTGTGTGGTTGGCTGCATATAGGCATGGAAAGGATCTTTATTGTCATCATTCGGCAGCGCGGTATTAAAGGCAGAAGTGATATACATGCCAGAATAGAAGCCGTTATAAGAGCGGATATTAACGTTTTCGGTAATTTTCTGGCCATTACTCCGCGTAATGGTTAGTTGCGCCAGGAATTCGGCAAATCCTGCCGGTAGCAATGCGGAATCTACCGTCAATCCTTTATGGATTTCCTCTGTGGCAAAGGTTTTGCCATTATGTGTCCAGCTAAAATCACGGAAGGCTTCATAGCCTTTGTCCCATTGGGTCTGCGGGATAAAGTATTTTGCTGTCGGCGTTTTGTCGTTTTACGCTTGCGGCTTGTCTGCCGGGGTGTTGTCGTCGCCACCACCGCAGGCGGTGAGCAGGGAAAGGGTAGCGATGGTGGTCAGGATGTGGTGCTTCATGGGGCCCTCTGGGGGTTAGTTGGAATGCTGCCGCAGCGCGGCGTGGGCAGTTTAAGCGATTTTGCCGCCGTTTACTCTTTACATACACCTGAGCGCTCAATGTGTATGTATAGCTATCCCTTTTGTATTTCATGCCATTTTGTCTTCCTTTCCGCAGAAGAAAGAGTCTTCTTCTGCGGGTTGTTGTATGAAATACAAATGAAGCCCGCTATAAATGCCCTTTCGCCCCCAATCACGCCCCTTTATAATGCCCGCCGTTCTCATCGGGGTGTCGGCGCTGCCGGCTGAGAGTTACCCGCAGAACCTGATCCGGATCATGCCGGCGGAGGGATTGAGGCTTTCTCTACCTTTGCGGCTGGTCTTTCTTTCCTGAAAACGAGGTGCAAAGTGTTCAAAAAACTCCTGATTCTTCTTTCTTTCGCCGCCGCGGCTGCCAGTGCCAAGCCGGTGCTTACCGTTTATACCTACAGTTCTTTCAATACGCAGTGGAGCGCCGGACCGGGGCTCAAGGCCGCGTTTGAAGAAGTCTGCGACTGCGAGGTGAAGTATGTCGCGCTGGATCATGGCGTGATGATTCTGAACCGTCTGCGTCAGGAGGGCGAGCAGAACGGCGCCGATGTCATCATCGGCATTGACAACACCCTGATGCAAACCGCGCTCGATACCGGCCTGTTCGCGCCGAGCGGCGTGGATACCAGTAAGCTGAAACTGCCGGACGGCTGGACGGATCCGGTGTTTGTGCCGTATGACTACGGCTGGTTCAGCTTCGTCTACGACAAGACCCGCCTGAAAAACCCGCCGCGCAGCCTGCATGAGCTGGTGGAAAGCCAAGAGCCGTGGACGGTGATTTATTCCGACCCGCGCGTCAGCACGCCGGGGCAAGGTTTCATGCTGTGGATGCAGAAGGTGTTTGGCGATAACGCCCCCGCCGCCTGGGAAAAACTGGCGAAGAAAACCGTAACCGTCACCAAGGGCTCCAGCGAAGCCTACAGCCTCTTTAGCAAAGGCGAGAGCGACATGGCGCTTTATTATTCGACCTCGCCCGCCTATCAGTTGATGAAGGAAAACAAGGACATTTACGCCGCCGCGCTGTTCGACGAAGGGCATTATTTGCAGGTGGAAGTCGCCGCGCGTACCCGCACCAGCAAACAGCCGGAGCTGGCGCAGAAATTCCTGGAGTTCCTCATCACGCCCGCTTTCCAGGAAAACATCGCCACCACCAACTGGCTCTATCCGGCGGGCGACGTCACCCTGCCGGAAGCCTTTGCCAAACTGCCACGCCCGGCGAAAACCCTGCAATTCACCCCGGATGAAGTGCAGAAAAACCGCCCGCAGTGGATTGAGCAATGGCAGAAGGCGGTAAGCCAATAAGTCCCGTGGCGCGCAGGGGTTGTCCCTGCGCGTCCTTTTTTAATCTAAAGGCTCACACATGAATCCCGTACCAAAACTTCTGTTCCTCACGCTTGCCCTTGCCGCCGCAAGCGCCCACGCCTCCCTCTGCCCTCCCCCGCGAGAAGTGCCAAAAGGCGCAGGCATCGATGCCTTTCGCCCCGTCTGTGGCGCGGTGGGCGTCTTCACCCAGCACGGCAAAAAAGGCTTCTTTGACACGAAGACCGGCGAGATAGTCGTCCCTGCGCAATTTGACGCCGTGTACCACGACTACGTCGATGACACCCTGACCCCGGTGCGCAAAGGCGAATACTGGGCATACGTCGATCCCCAGGGCAAGCCGCACACCGCCTACGAATACGACCACGTCAGCCGCTTCTACTACGGCGACACATTCGCCATCGTCGGCAAGAACGGACACTACGGCATGATTAACCGCAAAGGCGAAGTCGCCGTGCCGCTCGAATACGACCGCCTGGACGGCCTCATGCGACCGGAAAACGGTTACAACTACCTCACCGTCGCCTGCAAAGCGGGAAAATGCGGCTACCTCGACGAAAAAGGCAAAACCCGCATCGCCCTCGAATACGACGACGCGGGCGGCTTTGGCGCAGACGTTGCCCCGGTGAAAAAAGGCGACAAATGGGGCTACATCAACGCCCAGGGCGAAACCGTGCAACCCTTTGCCTACGAAGAAGCCGAAGCCTTCACCGACCACTACCAGATGGGCAGCCCCGACCAGAACTGCGTTGAAGCCACAAAAGGCGGCAAGCGCGTCGTGATAGACCCGCAAGGCAAAACCCTGCCAGAAGGCACGAGCTGCAAATTACTGCCTCCGCCGCTCATCTAAGCGCCAGCACCAATCGCCTCTACCCGTGGAGAGGCAGAGAAAAACCAACAAAGCGGCTGCCCAACCCATTCCGTAGTTGGATTACGGCCACGCTCACCCCAACCTACAAAAATATACATACACCATAGTCGCTACCCTGTATGTAAATTTCACCAAGAGACAACCATGAAAAACACACACAAAACCCTCCTCGTCCTCACGCTTGCCCTTGCCGCCGCAAGCGCCCACGCCCACACCATCCCCTGCCCTGCCCCGAGAGAAGTGCCGGAAGGCGAAGGCATCGAAACCCCTTACCCCGTCTGCGGCGCGTTGGGCGTCTTTGACCAACACGGCAAAAAGGGCTTCTTTGACCCGCACAGCGGCGCGGTGGTCGTCCCCGCGCAATTTGACGCCGTGTACAACGACTACGTCACCGACACTCTGACGCCCGTGAAAAAAGGCGAAAAATGGGGATACGTCGATACCCAAGGCAAGGCGCACACCGCCTGGGAATTTGATCAAGTGAGCCTGTTCCTCTACGACGACGCGCTCGCCATCGTCGGCAAAGACGGGCGCTACGGCATGATTGACCGCCACGGCAAAACCGTCGTGCCGCTGGAATACACGCGCCTGGACGGCTTCATGCGGCCGGAAAACGGTTACAACTACCTCACCGTCGCCTGCAAAGCGGGCAAATGCGGCTATCTCGACGAAAAAGGCAAAACCGTCATCGCGCTCGATTACGACGACGCGGGCGGTTTCGGCGCGGCCATTGCCCCGGTGAAAAAAGGCGGCCGCTGGGGCTACATCAATCCCCAAGGCAAGACCGTGCAGCCCTTCGAATACGAAGCAGCCGAAGCCTTCACCCACAACTGGATAGGCAGCCGCGAACGCGAGTGCGTGGAAGCACAAAAAAACGGCAAGCGCGTGGCGATAGACCCGCAGGGCAAAACCCTGCCGGAAAACACACGCTGCGAATTGCTGCCGCCACCGAACTTTTAGACCGCTCCTGCCGAACCGCATTTACATACACGATGAGCGCTCAGGCGTATGTATAACTCGCCCCCGACCTCCCGCATCCCCCCCTGGCTCCGTCCCGGCCTCCTCGCCGCCGCATTTCTCGTCGCCATCGGCCTTGCCGCCCTGCTCG
>CAURAS010000093.1:0-6405 GCA_963522865.1 uncultured Cardiobacterium sp. | reverse complement strand
CCCGGTCATCTCTCCGGCTTTCTGCCTGACTGCAAAATCCCGCCAAGCGGCGTAAATACTGGATCTATCAAGCGGCGTTAGTCCTACCTGTTGCCACATATGCAGATGTTATCCCCTGATAATCATCACTCCTGTCTTTGTGAAAATAACCGTGGAATTTCTAGATTTTTTTTACTATTTCCGTTAATCTTATTCAAGATTTATCAATCGTAGGGGGTGGAGAATCTTGTTTTTACCGGAACTTTAATTCAAAAATTATTAAAGCGTTTTCCCATGATTAATCACCGGAATGCCGCAATCAGGAGCATTCCGCCCATCAGAGGAGTTTTCTTATGTCGGAACCCACCCCGCAAACGGCGCAGCAAGGCCTGCCCACGCTGCCCCAAAGTACTATCTGGATGATCAGCTTCGGTTTTCTCGGCGTGCAGACGGCCTTCACCCTGCAAAGCTCGCAGATGAGCCGCATTTTCCAAACACTCGGCGCTGACCCGCACAGTCTCGGCTGGTTCTTTATCCTGCCGCCGCTGGCGGGTCTTTTGGTACAGCCCATCGTCGGCCATTATTCGGACCGCACTTGGGCACCGCGTCTCGGTGGTCGCCGCCTGCCGTATCTGCTGTATGGCGCGCTGATTGCCGTGCTGGTGATGATTTTGATGCCGAACTCCGGCAGTTTCGGCTTTGGCCCGCTTGCCGCGCTGGTATTTGGCGCGCTGATGATTGCCCTGCTGGATGTGTCGTCCAACATGGCAATGCAGCCGTTCAAGATGATGGTCGGCGATATGGTTAACGACGAGCAGAAGAGTTATGCCTACGGTATTCAGAGTTTTCTCGCCAATGCCGGTTCGGTGATTGCCGCCGTGTTGCCGTTCGTGTTCGCCTATATCGGTCTCGCCAACACGGCACCGGCGGGCGTGGTGCCGCAGACGGTGGTGGTCGCGTTTTATGTCGGCGCGGCGCTGCTCGTTATTACCAGCGCCTTCACGATTTTCAAGGTGAAGGAGTACGACCCTGCCACTTATGCGCGTTATCACGGTATTTCAGTGCAGGACAATCAGGACAAGGTGAGCTGGCTGACGCTGCTGAAAACCGCGCCCAAGGCCTTCTGGACGGTGTCATTGACGCAGTTTTTCTGCTGGTTTGCCTTCCAGTATTTGTGGACGTATTCCGCAGGCGCGATTGCCGCCAATGTCTGGCAGACCACAGACGCCGCTTCTGCCGGTTACCAAGAAGCGGGCAACTGGTACGGGATGCTGGCGGCGGTGCAGTCCATCGCGGCAGTCGCGTGCTCGTATGTGCTGGCGAAGGTGCCGAACCAGTTCCATAAGCACGGTTATTTCGCCTGTCTGGCACTGGGTGCGCTGGGTTTCCTCTCCATCGCCTATGTCGGCAATAAATATGTGCTGATTCTGTCCTTTATCCTGGTCGGCATTGCCTGGGCGGGGATTATCACTTACCCGCTGACAATCGTGACCAATGCCCTTTCCGGCAAACATATGGGCACCTATCTCGGCCTCTTTAACGGCTCGATTTGCCTGCCGCAGATTGTCGCTTCGCTTATGAGTTTCGGCCTCTACCCGTTATTGGGCGGCACACAGGCCAATATGTTTATTGCCGCCGGGATCATCCTGCTTGCCGGCGCGTTTTCGGTGTTCCTGATTAAGGAAACGCACGCCAAGACGGATCACGCCTGATGGATGCGCTGTCCAAACCGTTCGGCACCCTGCACGGGGTGCCGGTCGTCGGCTATTACCTGGAAAATGCGCGCGGTACACGGGTGTGCGTGCTCAATCTTGGCGGTATCGTCCAGGATTACTCGCTGCGCACAGATAATGGCCGCCTACCGCTGGTCATCGGCTACGACAACGCCGCCGATTATGTGCAGAACCCGTTTCAGATTAACAAGCAGATTGGCCGCGTCGCCGGACGCATCGCCGGGGCCGCATTTGACCTCTTCGGCACACCCTGCCGCGTGGAGGCGAACGAAGGGCGTAACGCCCTGCACGGCGGTTCGCACGGGCTGGCGGGGATGCTCTTCACCGTGCAGCGGCTGGATGCGCAGTTACTGCGCCTCAGCACGACTGTGAGCGCGACGCAGGACGGCTACCCCGGCGACCTTGAACTCAGCATTGATTACCAGCTGGACGCGGATGACTGCCTCATCCTCCGCTACGAAGCGACGGCGCACGGCGACACCGTGTTTGACCCGACCCTGCATATCTACTGGCGTCTGCCGCGCGGCCTGCACGGCTGCACCCTGCACATCCCGCAGGGCGAACATATCGCCGTCGATGCGGAAAAACTGCCGCTCAATGCAGACGACAACCCCGCTTACGACTTCCGCCACGCGCGTCCGCTGGATGATGCCGTGTGCGCAAGCGGGGGTTTTGACGACATCTACCGCGTCCCCGCTGACATCCGCCAGGCAGCAGCCATCCTGAGCACCCCCGACTACCGCGTCCGCCTCTATGGCGACCGCAACGGCCTGATTATCTTCACCGCCGCGCCGCAGGACGGCACCGCGCATGACGCGGGCACTTATGACGCGCTCGCCACTGAACTGCAAACCCTGCCCAACAGCCTGCACCGTCCCGAATACGGCGACATCCGCCTCAAAGACGGCGCGCGCCACCAATCCACCATCATCTTCCAACCCGAAAGAGGACTCTGATATGTACCTGAGAATCATGGAAATCCACCCCTGGAGCATCCGCAGCACCAAACTGGAAAAAGAACACAAGCGCCTGCAAGAAAGCCTGACCAGCCTCGGCAACGGCTACATGGGCATGCGCGGCAACTTCGAAGAAACCTACAGCGGCGACAGCCACCTCGGCACCTACATCGGCGGCGTGTGGTTCCCGGACAAAACCCGTGTCGGCTGGTGGAAAAACGGCTACCCCAAATACTTCGGCAAAGCCATCAACGCCTTGAATTACAGCAAAGTCGCCATCTACGTTGACGGCCAGGAAGTTGACCTCGGCAAACACGCCCCCACCGACTTCGTCCTCGAACTCGACATGCACAGTGGCGTCCTGCACCGCCAGTTCACCCTCTTCGGCGTCCAGTTCCGCATCAGCAAATTCCTCTCCGTCGCGCAAAAAGAACTGGCGCTCATCCGCTGGGACATCACCGCCAGCGACGGCAAAACCCACAAAGTACGCATTGACGCCGTCATTGACGCCGACGTGAAAAACGAAGACGCCAACTACGAAGAAAAATTCTGGCAAGTACTGGCGCGCGACGTTGCCGCCGACCGTGGCAGCATCGCCACCCAAACCGTCGCCAACCCCTTCGGCGTCGACCAATTCATCGTCAACGCCGAACAAACCTTCGCCGGCGACTTCACCGCTACCGGCCACGACAGCAACGACTGGCGCGTGACCAACCGCTTCGAAGCCGAAGTGGGCGCGACGCCGAAAACCTTTGAAAAACGCGTCATCATCACCACCAGCCGCGACTACGACGGTCTCGCCGCCGTACAAAAAGCCGGACGCGACCTTTCTGCGAAAATCAGCGGACAAAACCACGCCGACCTCCTCGCCGCCCACGAAGCGGGCTGGAAACAGCGCTGGGATATCGCCGACGTCGTCATCAGCGGCAACGACGAAGCCCAACAAGGCATCCGCTTTAACCTCTTCCAGCTATTCGCCACCTACTACGGCGAAGACGCCCGCCTCAACATCGGCCCCAAAGGCTTCACCGGCGAAAAATACGGCGGCGCCACCTACTGGGACACCGAAGCCTACGCCGTACCACTCTACCTCGCTCTGGCCGAGCCGAACGTCACCCGCAACCTGCTCAAATACCGCCACAACCAGTTGCCGCAGGCCCAGCACAACGCCCGACAGCAAGGCCTCGCCGGCGCGCTCTACCCGATGGTTACCTTCACCGGCGTCGAATGCCACAACGAATGGGAAATCACCTTTGAGGAAATCCACCGCAACGGTGCCATCCCTTACGCCATCTACAACTACACCAACTACACCGGCGATGACAGCTACCTCGCCAAAGAAGGTCTGGAAGTGCTGGTCGAAGTCTCGCGCTTCTGGGCGGACCGCGTCCACTACTCCAAACGCCACGGCAAATACATGATCCACGGCGTGACCGGGCCGAACGAATACGAAAACAACATCAACAACAACTGGTACACCAACACCCTCGCCGCCTGGGTACTGCAATACACCCTGGAAGCCCTGCAAAAACACCCGCGCCCCGACCTCAACGTCAGCGACGCCGAGCGCGGCAAATGGCAGGACATCATCGCGAACATGTACTATCCCGAAGACAAAGAACAAGGCATCTTCGTCCAGCACGACGGCTTCCTCGACAAAGACATCCGCCCCGTCTCCGCCCTCTCGCCGGACGACCTGCCGCTGAACCAGAAATGGTCGTGGGACAAAATCCTGCGCTCGCCCTTCATCAAACAGGCCGACGTCCTGCAAGGCATCTACTTCTTCGGCGACCGCTACACCCTCGACGAAAAACGGCGCAACTTCGACTACTACGAACCGATGACCGTGCACGAAAGCTCGCTGTCGCCCTCCATCCACGCCATCCTCGCCGCCGAACTCGGCAAAGAAGCCAAAGCCGTGGAAATGTACCAGCGCACCGCCCGCCTCGACCTCGACAACTACAACAACGACACCGAAGACGGCCTGCACATCACCTCCATGACCGGTTCATGGCTGGCCATCGTCCAGGGCTTCGCACAAATGAAAACCTGGGGTGGCACCCTCAGCTTTGCGCCCTTCCTGCCATCAGACTGGACAGGCTACACCTTCCATATCAACTACCGTGGCCGCCTGATAAAAATAGAAGTGGACGGCAAAAACGTCACCCTGCGCCTGCTCAAAGGTGACGCCCTGCCGCTTAAACTCTACGGCGAAACCCTGACCCTGAAAGACAGCCACAGCGCGCCACTGCAAAAAAACGGGTAAAAAACCACAGAGACAAATCCTTTCCCCCCGCTTGCGGGGGAAAGTGTCGCGCAGCGACGCAAGGGAAGACTATGCGCAAACCCTGCGTACGCCACTTGACGAATCTCTCAACACAGGAGAACAACCATGACCTACCAAGCCGTCCTCTTCGACCTTGACGGCGTCATCACCGACACTGCCGAATACCACTACCTGGCCTGGAAAAAACTCGCCGAAGAACAGGGCATCCATATCGACCGCGCCTTCAACGAACAACTCAAAGGCGTCTCGCGTGACGATTCCTTGCGCCGCATTCTCGCCCACGGCGGCAAAAGCGTGGACGATGCCGAATTTGCCCGCCTGACCACACGCAAAAACGACAACTACGTCGAAATGATTCAGGCCGTCCGTCCTGAAGACGTGTACCCGGGCATCCTCGCCCTGCTGCAAGCCCTGCGCGCGGCGGGCAAAAAAATCGCACTGGCCTCGGCGAGCAAAAACGGCCCCTTCCTGCTCGAAAAAATGCAGCTCACCGCCTACTTCGACGCCATTGCCGACCCTGCCGCCGTCGCCCACTCCAAACCGGCGCCGGACATTTTCCTCGCCGCCGCACAAGGCGTGGGGGTGGACATCCGCGACTGCATCGGCATTGAAGACGCCGCCGCCGGCATCACCGCCATCAAAGCCGCCGGTGCGTTGCCTGTCGGCGTAGGCAAAGCAGAAGACCTGGGCAGTGACATCGCCCTCGTCCCCGATACTGCCCACCTGACTCTCGCCTATCTAGATGAAGTTTGGGCGGCGCTGCATTGAAGCATCAATGCGACAAACAAAAATAAAAAGCCCCATGATGGAGCCTTTTTTCTTCTACCGAACTTGCGATAAAAAACCGGCTTGACGCCGGTTTTTTATCGCGGAAAGCGGTTTATTTCTTGCCGTATTTGCGTTTGAAGCGATCCACACGACCGGCAGTATCAACAATGTTCTGTTTGCCGGTATAGAACGGGTGAGATTGGCTGCTGATATCAACGCGCACCAGCGGATATTCTTTACCATCGGTCCAAGTGATTGTTTCTTTGGTCTCGACGGTGGAACGGGTCAGGATGGCGAAGTCGGCGCTGTTGTCTTTGAAGACGACCGGACGGTAGTTCGGATGAATATCGGGTTTCATGAAATCTCCTAAATTCGGTTTGCTATGGAAAAAACCGCGTGATTTTATCGGTTTACGGTTACTGTTGCAAGGAGGACCTGCTGACTCCCACCATCGCGTGGTTTTTCAAGTCTAGATTCGGTATCTGCTGCGTTAAAAACATTCGTAAGCGTGTACACCTTACTGCACTTTTTGCCTTACATCTGCCGGTGGTGTCCTAAAATGTATGCTGATAAACGAAGGGCAAACAAAAAGCAACAGAGACACGGTATATTTGAGTTGTGCAAGTTCGGCGTATAGGACAAAATGGAGGCTGTTTTTGAGGACATTGCCTCTATAGGACAA
>CAURAS010000092.1:0-6452 GCA_963522865.1 uncultured Cardiobacterium sp. | reverse complement strand
TATAAAGGATTATTTCTCATCATCAGATGGCGAATAGCTCCTTTTTTGTCCAATAGGCGCAATGTCCTCCAAAACAGCTCCTTTTTTTGTCCAATACGCCGTTTTTTACATTGTCGCGGATGGCAGACCGCTGGCGAGCATTTTGCCGAGGCCGGCTTCGATGACTTCGCGGATTTTCGGTGCTTCTTTGCCGCGCAGTTGGACGCCAACGCCGGGAACGCGTTTGGAGATTTTTTTCGGCGGGTTCAGCCAGACGATGCGGCCGGAGGCCGCGAATTTGCCGAGGTCGCCCGGCAGTTTGAGGAAGATGAAGACTTCTTGTTCGAGCGCGTATTTTTCTTCGGTGGCGACGAAGATGCCGCAGCCGTCCACAAAGGGCATGTAGGCTTGGTAGAGGTCTTTCAGGTCTTCGATGTTAAGGCGGATAACGCCTTGCTTGAGTTTGGATTGGTTTTGCGGGGTTGGGGGTGTCATAGTTCCAGGTTCCGTTTGTCGCAGGTTTCCAGCAGCAGGGCTTTGATGTTCAGGGTTTGCCCGATTTGTTGCCGGTCCGGGCGGCGCAGTTCGCTGAGGCGCGCATAGAGGGTATGCAGGCGGTTCAGGTCGAGTCCTTGCAGGTCTGCGTCGTGTTGGCGCAGGCGATTGTGCCAATTTTGGCCGCTGCTGTCCAGTTGGCGGTAGGCGATAAGGGTTTCCAGCTGGCTTTGCAGGTAGTCGTTCAGGTCGTTGTCTTTGAGGCGGTCGAGATGGTGCAGGTAGGCGGTCGCCCGCTGCGGCTGGCTGAGGTAGGCGATGAGCAGGCCAAGGTGTTCCAGCGGGTCGGGCGCGTCCGGATGGGCGAGCGCCTGGTGCGGGTTGCCGTGGTGCAGGGCAAGGCTGGCAGCGGCTTGTTCGGGGCTGAAGGCGTGCGTGTTGACCAGCCATTGTTGGGCTTGTTCTGCGGTTGGCTGCGGCAGGGTGACGACGTGGCTACGGCTGAGGATGGTCGCTTTGACGGCACGGCGGTTGGTGGCACTCAGGATAAAGCGGCTGTGCTGCGGCGGTTCTTCGAGGGTTTTCAGCAGGGCATTCAGCGCGTAGGGGTTGTAGTTGTCAATGGCGCCGAGGTAGATCACGCGCAGCGCGCCGATGGCCGGTGTGTTTTGCAGGGTATCGCCGAGGTCGCGGATGTCTTCGATTTTGCAGGGTTCAAGGTAGCTCGCGGTATCGGGATGGGTGCCTTGCGCGAGCAGGTGGCAGCTTTTGCATTGACCGCAGGGGCGGTGGTCGTCGTGCAGGCAGAGGGCACGGGCGATGATGGCTTGCGCCATGTCGTCGGCATTGCCGCGCTGCGGGTCGATGAGGAGCAGGGTGGCGGGCAGTCGGTCGGCAAGGCGGTCAAGGCCGCGGTAGTGCAGGTCGGTCCAGGGGAGCATGGCGGCGGTTCAGGGTTGGCGCAGCGCTTCTAAATGCGGGCGGATGCGGGCGAAGACGGTTGCGGCGTCGCCTTCGGCGTCTATCCAGACGGCGTGCGGTTCTTCGGCACGGGCGCGGTAACCGGCGGCGACGCGGGCGAAGAAGTCGGCGTCTTCGGCTTCGAAGCGGTCTTGTGCGGCGCCGCGTTGGGCGAGGCGGTCGCGTGCGGTGGCGGCGCTGCTGCCGAGGATGAGGGCGAGGTCGGGGACGCGGTCGGTCTCGCTTGCTGTTTCGAGCGCGCGGAGGGTGGCGAGCGGGATGCCACGGCCGTAGTGTTGGTAGGCGTAGGTGGCGTCGCGGTAGCGGTCGGAGATGTACCATTCGCCCCGCGCGAGGGTGGGCAGGATGGTTTGTTGCAGGTGGGCGCGGCGGGCGGCGAGGAGCAGGAGCAGTTCGGTCAGCGGATCGGCGTCGGTCGTGCGGTCGAGGAGGATGTCACGCAGGCGTTCGCTTAATGGTGTGCCGCCCGGTTCGCGCCCGTAGCGGGCGGTGATGCCATGGGCGGTGCACCATGCCTGGATGTTGGCGAGTTGGGTGCTTTTGCCGACGCCTTCGCTGCCATCCAGGGTGATGAAGCGCCCGCTCATGGTTTGGGCTGCTGTTGTTGTTTGAGGTAGCGGGCGACCGCTTGTTGGTGTTCTTCGTAGGTGGCGCTGAAGGTGTGTCCGCCTTTGCCGTCAGCGACGAAGTAGAGGCTGTCGCCGTCAGCGGGGTGCAGCGCCGCCTGGATGCTGGCTTTGCCGGGCAGGGCGATGGGGGTCGGCGGCAGGCCTTTGTTGATGTAGGTGTTGTACGGCGTGTCGGTTTGCAGGTGTTTGCGGGTCAAATCCCCGTGGTAGTCGGCGGCGCCGTAGATGACACTGGGGTCGGTTTGTAGCAGCATGTCTTTTTGTAGGCGACGCACGAATACGCCGGCGATTTGCGGGCGCTCGCTTGCCACGCCGGTTTCTTTTTCGACGATGGAGGCCAGTATCAGCGCCTGGTAGGGGTTGGCAAGCGGCAGGCCTTCGGCGCGGTTCGGCCATTCTTGTTCGAGGGTGTGCTGCATTTCGCCGTACATGCGTTTTAAGAGTTCGAGGTCGCTGGTGCCGCGGTGGAACTGGTAGGTTTCCGGCATGAACCAGCCTTCGGGGCTGCCGTCAATGCCGAGCAGGGTGGCGATTTGCGCGTCGGTTTTGTTGTTCAGGGTGTGTTCGATGCCGGCGGTTTGTACCAGGCTGGCGCGCAGGTCTTTGAAGGTTTTGCCTTCGACGACGGTGATGTTGTACACCACGACTTTGCCGTTGGTGATGTCATTTATCAGCGAGGGCAGGCTGGCATTGGCGTCAATGCGGTAGTCGCCTGCCTTGATGTTCGCCGCCTGCGGGTTGAGGCGGGCATATACGGGCAGCACCCAGTCGCTATGGATGACGCCGCGTTGTACGAGTTCGCGGTTGAGGCTGGCGAGGGTGTCGCCGCGTTTGACGGTGATGATGCCGTCGCCTTCGGCGACGAGCGGGGCGTTCAGCGCTTTTTGGTATTGCAGGTAGAAGACGCCTGCCGCCCAAGCGGCGAGCAGGATGAGGGTGAGAAAGCAGTTGAGAAGAAAGCGTTTCATGGCTGGTACCGTCGCAGGAGGATGCAGGCGTTGGTGCCACCAAAGCCGAAGGAGTTGGAAAGGGCGGTGTCGATTTTCATCGCGCGCGCTTTATGCGGGATGTAGTCCAGGTCGCAGCCTTCGCCGGGCTGGTCAAGGTTGATGGTCGGCGGCGCGATTTGGTCGCGCAGGGCGAGCAGGGTGAAGATGGCTTCAAGGCCACCCGCGGCGCCGAGCGCGTGTCCGGTCATGGATTTGGTGCTGCTGACGGCGAGGCGGTAGGCGTGTTCGCCGAAGCTGTTTTTGATGGCGCGGGTTTCGGCGATGTCGCCCGCCGGGGTCGAGGTGCCGTGCGCGTTGATGTAGTCCACCGCGTCCGGCGTGATGCCCGCGTCTTTGAGGGCAAGCGTCATGCAGCGCGCCGCACCGGAGCCGTCTTCCAGCGGCGCGGTCATATGGTAGGCATCGGAACTCATGCCCATGCCGATGATTTCGCCGTGGATGGTCGCGCCACGCGCCAGAGCGTGTTCGAGGCTTTCGAGGACGATGACGCCCGCGCCGTCGCCCAAGACGAAGCCGTCGCGGTCTTTGTCCCAGGGACGGGAAGCGCGCATCGGGTCGTCGTTGCGGGTGGAGAGCGCCTTGGCAGCGGCAAAGCCGGCGATACCCATGTCATTCCCCGCACTTTCTGCGCCACCGGCAATCATCACGTCCACATCGCCCGCCTGAATCATGCGGTAGGCCTGGGCAATGCAGTGGGTGGCGCTCGCGCAAGCGGTAACGGTGGCTAGTGTCGGCCCTTTGATGCCGTAGCGGATGGAGAGGTTGCCAGCAATCATGTTGACGATGTTCTTCGGCACGTAGAACGGTGAGACACGGCGCGCGCCACGCTCAAGGAATTCGCGGTAGCCGTCGAGCATGCCGGGCAGGCCGCCGATACCGGAGCCGATGATGATGCCGCTGCGTTCAGCGAGGGTGGGGTTGGTGAATGCTAAGTCGCTGTCGGCGATGGCGTCTGCGGCGGCGGCGAAGCCGTAGTGTATGAAGCCGTCCATTTTGCGCGCTTCTTTGGCGTCAAAATAGCGGTCGATGTCAAATCCCTGTACGGCGCCGCGAAAACGCACGGGCAAGTCCGAAGGGTCATAGTCGGTGATAGGGGTAATGCCGCTCTTGCCAGCGAGGATGTTCTCCCAAGCGCTGGTGATGCTGCTGCCGACCGGGCTGATGATGCCCATGCCGGTTACGACGACACGTGGTATGGCTCTGCTGCGGGTGGTTTGCGTCATGTGTTTCCTGCCGTTTCGGTGACCCGGCGCCTGTCTGCGCACGGTTGAAGATACAAAAAAGCCACAGCAGTTGGCACTACCGTGGCTCGCCTGGCGACCCGTTTAGCCGTTGCTGTTGGCTTTAACGTAGTCGATAGCGGTTTGCACGGTGGTGATTTTTTCTGCGTCTTCGTCAGGGATTTCGCAGTCAAATTCTTTTTCCAATGACATGACGAGTTCAACGAGATCGAGAGAGTCAGCGCCGAGGTCGTCAATGAAGGCGGCTTCAGGTTTGACCTGCGCCTCATCAACGCTCAACTGCTCTGCGATCACTTTGATGACGCGTTCTTCGATTGAATTACTCATGGTGTGTTTTTCCTGGGTTGTGATTGAGGGGGCGTATTGTAAAAGGTTTGTTTGGCAAATGCCACACGGCGGCGGGCAGCCAGGTTTACAGCATATACATGCCGCCGTTGATGTTCAGCGTTTCGCCGGTGATATAGTCGGCGCGCGCCAGATAGACGACCGCGTCGGCAACGTCTTCCACCCGCCCCAATTTGGCGAGCGGGATTTGGTCGGCGATGGCTTTTTTCTGCTCATCGTTCAGTTTGTCGGTCATGTCGGTCTGAATGAAGCCCGGCGCAACGCAGTTGACGGTGATGCCACGTGAGCCGACTTCGCGCGCCAGCGATTTGGAAAATCCGATGAGGCCGGCTTTGGTGGCGGCGTAGTTGGTTTGTCCGGCGTTGCCCATGATGCCCACTACCGAGGTGATGTTGATGATACGGCCGCAGCGGGCTTTCATCATGTCGCGCAGTACCGCTTTGCTCAGGCGGTAGATGCTGTTCAGGTTGGTGTCGATGACGTTGTCCCATTGTTCCGGTTTCATCCGCATCAGTAGGTTGTCGTCGGTAATGCCAGCGTTATTGACGAGGATGGCAACCGGGGCGTACTGGTCGGCGATGTCTTTGATGAGCGCTTCTACGGCGTCGTTGTCATTGACCGAGAGTTTTTTGCCGCAACCGCTAAAGCCGCTTTCCGCGATATGGCGACTGATGGCTTCTGCGCCGCTGTCACTGGTAGCGGTGCCGATGACGGTCGCCCCTTCGCGACCGAGGGCATCAAGGATGGCACGACCGATGCCACGGCTGGCTCCGGTGACGAGGGCGACTTGTGATTGCAGGTTCATGGGGTCTCCGAAAGGGCTTGGCGGACAGCGGCGACGCTGTCGGGATGATCAAAAGCAACGGTACGCAGCGTTTTGTCGATGCGTTTGTTCAGACCGGTGAGCACTTTGCCCGGCCCGGCTTCGATAAAGAGATTGACGCCGCGCGCGGCCAGCGCCTCGATGCAATCCACCCAGCGTACCGGCTGGTAAAGTTGTGCGCCGAGCGCCGCTTCCACACCGCTCGTGCTGTCGTGCGTTTTGGCATCCACGTTATGGATGATGACGGCGTTCGGGGTCTGCCAGTGAATTTTGCCGAGATGCAGGCTCAGTTGTCCGGCAGCGGCGCGCATCAACTCGCAATGCGAGGGGACGCTGACGGCCAGCGTGACGGCGCGTTTCGCGCCTGCTGCTTTTGCCGCTTCTACCGCGGCTTCCACCGCGACAGTTTCGCCTGCGATGACGACTTGCCCGGGCGAGTTGAAGTTGGCGGCACTGACTTTGCCGGGTGTGCGGTTGCAAACGCTGATGACGTCTTCATCGGCCAAGCCGAGAATGGCGGCCATCGCGCCCGCACCGGGAGCAACCGCTTCCTGCATAATTTTGCCGCGCATGTGGACGAGCTGGATGGCTTCGGCAAAGCTCATCGCCCCTGCCGCACAGAGGGCGGTGTATTCACCGAGCGAGTGGCCGGCCATAAAGGGGGCGTTGATGCCGCATTCATCACGCAGGATATCCGCGCAGGCGATACCGGCGGCAAGCAGCGCGGGTTGGGTGATGGCGGTTTGGTCGAGCTGACTGCCCGTTTCGTCCTGGCTAATCTGCCACAGGTCGAGTTTGAGAACGTCGGAGGCTTCCTGAAAGCGACGCTGCACGACGGGGTAAGCCGCCGCCAGTTCCTTGAGCATGCCGGAGCTTTGCGAGCCCTGGCCGGGGAAAATCAATGCAATGGTCGCCATGTTGCGCTCCTCCGTTAGTAAGTGATGATGCT